>DNUB01000052.1 GCA_003508605.1 Oscillospiraceae bacterium
CCGCGCCGGAAAGCAAGTGTAGCGGCTTGCGGGCGACGACAGGCAAAATATACAATGATACTTCCTTACAGCCACAGTCCGAGCGTTAAGAGCGTCGCAGGCAATGGGTAGGGCGGCATGAGAACCATGCCGGGGTGAGAGTCCCATGATGCTGTGCCAACAGCAGTCTGAAATATTCCCTTTTATCGGGGTTGTCGGGGACAAATACGATAAAGAACATAGGCAAAACAGTGGAAAAATCCGCTGTTAATATAAAATTACGGTTATATTGAGTAACCGTAATATTTGCACACTGAAAAGTGTGCAAATGTCAGCTCTTGATAAAAATCAAGGCTGACATTTGCACATTTGACGTGAAAATAAGGAGAAAACAAAATGGATAAAGAAGCAATAATCAGATATAAATTCTATTTGTGCCGCAATTTTCTGGACAAGCTGTTGAACGAAGGTCTTATCACCGAAGCCCAACGCAGAAGAATAGAAAAAGCGGTTATAAAGCGGCTCGCGGAAGTTTGAACCCTTGTCCGCTTTTGTTGGTTATGATATGAAAACCCGTGGATATTTCGTTCGGTTTGGTGATAGATAATGCTAAGCCGTTTCGGTATACTGTGTGATGAAAAGGAGATGATCAAGTGGCGGAAATCACGATAATACCCGCAAAAAACCGTTCCGATGAAATTATAAGAACAGCGGCTTACGCCCGAGTATCCAGCGACAGCGAGGATCAGTTAAACTCCTTTGCGGCACAGATACGCTACTACACCGAAATGCTCCAAAACAGCACAAATACGGTGTTCGTAGATATGTATGCGGACGAGGGAATAAGCGGTACTTCAACGGAAAAGCGCACCGAGTTTCAAAGGCTTATGAATGATTGCCGAAAGGGAAAAATCGACAGGATACTCACAAAGTCAATATCAAGATTCGCAAGAAATACAAAAGACAGCCTTAAGGCGGCGCGTGAACTGAAAACGCTTGGAGTGTCGGTGTACTTTGAAAAAGAAAATATCGATACGGGTGAAATAAGTTCGGAAATGTTACTGGCAATATACAGCCAATTCGCCCAAGAGGAATCAATGTCAATATCCAAAAATGTGCGTATAGGCGTACAAAAACGCATGATGGACGGAACCTTTAAAAGCAGCTCGGCACCGTATGGATATATTTATAATGACGGAGAAATAATTCCCGATCCCGAAAAAACAAAAACAGTACGACAAATTTTTGAATGGTATTCCAAGGGAATCGGTGCCGAAACAATCTCGGCAATGCTCAATCAAAAAAATATACCCGCCCCTCACGGACAACAATGGCGGACGGCGGTAATTTTAATGATACTGACCAACGAAAAATATATTGGCGACACACTGCTGCAAAAGAGCTTCACGACCGATTCCCTTCCGTTCCGCCACATGCCGAACCGAGGTGAAAAACCGAAATATTATGTCAGCAGCACCCACCAACCCATAATAGAACGAAAACTGTTTGATGAGGTTCAGCAGCTTATAAACTTAAAAAAGCCAAACATTGACTTCACACCGCAAACGAACGCATTCACCAAAAAAATAAAATGTATATGCGGCGGCACATTCAGGCGAAAGAAATGCCAAGAAAAAATATATTGGGTATGCCGAAATCATGATCACACCAATCTAATGAAATGCGAAATAAGACGAATCCGAGAAATCGTATTTCAAAAAGCTTTTATAAGCTTATTTAATAAGCTTCGGGAGCACTGTAAGGTGCTTCTCGTGCCGACGCTAAGACAATTGGAACTGCTTTCTGAACGTCAAAAATCGAACAACACACAGCTTGCGGCGCTTCGTAAGGAAATCGCCGAAATAAAACAGCAATTTCACCTTCTGACAACTCTGAACCTGCAAGGAACGCTGGATTCGGAATACTTTGCCGCACACTCCCAAGAGCTTGACAGAAAGCTGAATACGGCTCAAAAACAGCTCCATGCAAATCTCGACAACAAGGAAAATGAAAGGCTTTGCGAACTGCGAAAATTAATCGGAATATTAGACAGAGCCGAATCCATAACCGAATTTGATGAAATGCTCTTCGGACAAATAATCGATAAAATAACCGTGCTGTCGGAAACTGAAATACGCTTTGATTTAATCGGAGGGATCGGCTTTACAGAACAGATTAGGAGGTGGTAAGAATGCAAAAGAACAGAATTATACCCTTCGGTTACTGCGTGATAAACGGGAAATACGCTTTAAATATCTGCGAAAGCGAAGCGGTACAAAAAATATTCTCGGACTACATAGGCGGTAAGTCATTAAAAACAATTGCTGCCGAAATGCAGATACCATATAACGCTAACAAGACGGCTTGGAATAAAAACATGGTCAGCCGAGTGCTTGAAAACAAGAAATATATTGGCGAAAACGGTTATCCGAAAATAGTTACACAACATGAATTTGAACAAGCGGCTCAGATAAAGGCAGAACGAACTACATACCGAAATCCTGTGCTGCAAACAAATCCGCAGCGTATCAATACGATAACGATAACTGAATATGAGCCAACCGATGAAATTCAGCGAATGACTAATGAAATAAACAGGCTTCTCGATTCGGAAACTTCCGATAAAGAAAATATCGAGGCACTTATTATAAAATGCGCTCAACTGAAATATTCGGCAATAAAAGAGGTGGTAACATGATAGAAACAGTAATTGCACCAAACAATATGCAGGTGGTAGTAATACCTCCGAAGTCCCGTGAGGAAATAAAACAATCGTCAAAACGCTTGAAGGTAGCGGCTTATTGCAGAGTCAGCACCGATGAAGATGAGCAGATAAACAGCTATAAAGCGCAGATCGAATATTATACCGAAAAAATAAATAAAAACCCTGAATGGCAGATGGCAGGAATATTTGCGGACGAAGGTATTTCGGGTACGCAAGCGAAAAAACGTCCCGAATTTCTTAAAATGATAAGGCAATGCCGTCAAGGAAAAATAGACCTAATACTGACTAAATCGTTTTCAAGATTTGCTCGAAATACTTTGGACAGCATCGATTACATACGGGAGCTTCGGGCACTTGGTATAGGAGTTGTCTCCGAAAAGGAAAATATGAATACTCTGAACGAGGACAGCGAAATGCTAATCACGATATTAAGCTGCTTCGCTCAAGCGGAATCCGAATCCATAAGCAAAAACGTTTCATGGGGAATACATCAGAGCTTTAAAAACGGAAATGTGCCGATGCAGTATTCAAGGCTTCTCGGATACCGAAAAAGTGAGGACGGAAAAGCGGAGATTGTTCCCGACGAAGCGGAGGTTGTCAAAGAAATATACCGCTGCTATCTCGATGGAATGAGTATGAATCTGATCGCCGACAGGCTGAATGGAAAGGGCTTGAAAACCAAAAAGAATAACTCGCCTTACAGAAAAGCGGTGATTCAGCGGATTCTTACCAACGAAAAATATACGGGCGACGCTATTCTCCAAAAAACATATGTAACCGATTGCATTACAAAAAAGACAAGAAAAAACAACGGCGAGCTGCCGATGTATATTGTGAAAAATCATCACGATCCGATAATATCCCGTGACGATTTTAATCGGGTGCAGGAGGAAATGGCAAGGCGGGCAGCTAAACGAAATATCGCAGAAAAGCTTACCAAAACCGAGCAGGGCAAGTACAGCGCAAAATATGCACTCTCCGAACTTCTGATATGCGGAGAATGCGGTTCGCACTACCGCCGTGTAACATGGACAGCGAAAGGATTTAAAGAAATCAAGTGGCGGTGTATAAGCCGCATACAGTATGGCAAACGCAAATGCCACGATTCACCAACCATAGACGAGCAGCCGCTTCATAGGGCAATCGTGAGTGCAATAAACGAATTCTGCGAGGTCAAGGACGATGTGGCTAAGGTGCTTCGGGAGAGCGTTACGGAAGAATTTGACGCTAACCTTAATGGCAGCCTACAAGCGGCTCAACAGAGGATAGACGAGCTTACCCATAATATAGATGAACTTATCAAGCTGGCTGCGGTTCCGGGATCGGCGGCAGCGGCAATGACCGATATCCAAAAATTCAGCGAGGAAATGAAAGCACTGAGAGAATTTATCGAAGCGGAAAAGCTGAAGCAAGCCAAGACGGAGCGCAGTAATTACGAGCTTGATATGGTGCTGAAACGGCTTGAAAACGAGGACTTTGCCATAGCCGAATATGACGATGTGGTTGTAAGACAGCTTATCGAAAAAATCACGGTAATGGATAAAAATACGATAACCGTCACCTTCAAGGGCGGGTTTGAGATAAGAAAGGGGCTTGATAATGGAAATTGAAATTCCGGTACAGCTTTATGAAATGCTTCTGAATGAGGCAGCTAGAACAGGCTTCGCAGTTGAGGAAATTGCGGAGCTTTGTTTTAAGAAATTTATGGAAAGGAACAGAGATGATGTCAACAAATGAGAAGAAAGGTATTACCGTCAAGATTGATGCTGAGCTTCATGCGGAAGTGCGGCAATTTTTGGACAAACATGAAATGACAATGGCGGAGTTCGTTACACTGGCTTTGCAGGACGAGTTACATCCGAAAATTAATTTGCAGGAGGGAAAGAATATGGGAAATATGAGGACGTTAGCTTTTCAGGTGTCGGAGGAGCTTTTTCAGCAAATCAAGGACTACTTGCAGCGCAATAACATGACACAGAAACAATTCGTGATCGGGCTGATAGAAACTGAAATCGAGAGGGATCTGACACAACGTGCGGCTATGGACGAGGTACACACGGAAACCGAGGAAATGGCAGAGGAACAGACGGAAGTGAGGGAAATAGACGCTGTGAGCAATTGTGAGAGCGTTTCCGAGGAATTGGAGCAAGAATACGAGGAACAGGAAAACGATGATTTTTTGGAAGATTTTGAGGAGGAAGAGGAAGTCGAAAGTATGGACGAGGAATCAGAGGAAGAATTTGAAGATGAGGAACAATACAAGGATGAGGATATGATTGAGAAACAGGAAGAATCCGAAGGTATGGTGATGAGTATGGGAATGTAGGGCGGCATTAAAAACAATGTGTTAGATCGGGCAGCTTTCCTGCCCGATTTTAATATTGTCATTTTATCAAATTGGTGTATTTGAAATCCGATTTGAGATAAGTCAATTGTCAAAAAATTATGTGAATTTGCACAATCAAAACTACAAAATTTTGGTCAGTACAACGATAAAATTACCAGTTGTGCAATATTTCGATACGTTGTGCAAAAAGTATTGTAATTTTTTCATATTATGTTATACTTAAACTAAATTTATAGGACAAGCCTTTTTGTTTCTGATAAAATCCAGT
>DNUB01000302.1:0-2703 GCA_003508605.1 Oscillospiraceae bacterium
CCGATGTCCCCCGCCTTTTGCCATCAGCAAAAGACAAGGACTCCATTAAGCGGCGGATTCCATTCGGCTTTTCAGCGGAAAATCGATCCCCACCGAAACCCGAGCGGCTTACGCCCTCAAATTATTCATAAATTCGGGATACTGCGCCTCATCGAATTTACAGCTTTTCTTCAAGAGCAAATTTTACCATTTCAATAAGTTCTGTGCCGCTGAGATTACAAGTGGCGGCAAGCTGCACAATTTCCTCTATATTTGCTTCGATCTTTTTCAGATTTTCCTCACGCAGCAGCTCGACATTTTTAGGCGCAACATAACAGCCTTTTGCCTGAACGGTATAGATGAAGCCTTCCCTCTCAAGCTCCTCGTAGGCTCTTTTGGTAGTTATAAAGCTGATTCTTAAATCCTTAGCCAAGCCCCTTATCGAGGGCAGCATTTCATTTTCCTTAAGCTCGCCGCTGATTATCTGCGCTTTAATCTGTGTGAAGATCTGGTCGTAGATCGGTGCTCCGCTGAGATTATCTATCAGAACGTTCAAAAAAGCACCTCCTAATCTGTATATAATTATTATATACAGATATATCAGTTTTGTCAATAGCGTTTTAAAGCTTTTTCATATAAATGAAAAATTATTTGCCTTAGGATACACCCTTCATAAATAAGTTTTACGGCAAGTCCGCTTACAATCACTCAAATCTCCCCCGAGAGCACCGAGCCGCTAAAGCAGCAGGTCAAGGCCCGCAAATCCAAAATATGGGCTTTTCGGCATAAAGCAATATTGACAGCCGCTGTCTTTTACCTCAAAATCGCAAATTTCCCCTTGATAGAAAGGCTTTAATATAGTATAATGATAAATAAATTTAAAATAAGCGAAGCAAAAGGAGCATTTATGGCCGAAAATATAAAAACCATAGCAGAAAACCGACAGGCACGCCATGAATATTTTATTCTGGAGAGCCTTGAAGCGGGAATTGCACTTACAGGCACAGAGGTGAAATCCATAAGACAGGGGGGAGTAAGCCTGAAGGAAGCGTGGATTTCCATAGAAAACGGCGAAGCCTGGGTGAAGCAAATGCATATTGCGCCTTATGAAAAAGGCAACATTTTTAACAGAGACCCGTTAAGAGAAAGAAAGCTGCTTATGCACAAGCGGGAGATCATTCGGCTTTACGCACAGGTGAAGCAGGGAGGTCTTACGCTTATTCCCATTTCCATGTATTTTAAAGGCAGCAACGTTAAGATTCAGGTGGGATTGTGCAAGGGCAAAAAGCTGTACGACAAAAGAGAGGACGCCGCCAACCGAGACGCAAAAAGACTCATACAAAGAACAATCAAGGAGAGAAACAGCTGATGTGGAAAAAAACGATCTCTTGTCTGCTTTCTCTTACCCTCGGTATTCTTTTGAGCATTTCCGTTTCAGCCAACGAACCCAATATTCTTTCCGATTATACAAATCTTGATTGGAGAGGAGATACGCTTTATCTCGATAAGGGAAGCGGCGCAATTTATTTTCAAAGGAATGACGACGGATCCGCACAGAAAGCCACTTTATCCATCGATGTTGAACAAGGTTCAACAGGGTTTTTATTTTATGTAGACGTAGGAAACGGAAACAAAAAAGGCGACGGCGGATTTTGCAGCATACAATTTTACGACGGGAATAACAAGGAGCTTTTGGGCAGAAGCACAGGTACTGCGGAAAATCTGGAGCATTATGTAAGGTATTATATAGGTGAAGATGAAAGGTTTTACCCCATACCCGACGGCGCAAAAAAGCTTACCGTTACATTAAGTGCGTGGGGAGAGGGCAGAAGCGCAAACGTTAATGTTTATTACAGAAATTTCAGCTTGTTTTTCTCGGATAATATTCCCCTTTCGGATTCCGCAGCGGACGAGGTATATATGAAGAGCAGCTCTTCCCTTTCAAAGGTGGAAGTAGGTCTCACTCCCTACACCCGCTGGATTTGGATAGGTATAGTGTTTTTGGTGGCTCTCTCATTTTACTTGATCAGAGTTTGGCGGCAAAAGTACAGTACGCCCAAAATCAACAGTAAGTGAGCGGCTTGCCGCAAACGACTAAGGCTTTGGGGAATCTTCAAAACCTTTGCGAAAGGCAAAAAGGGACAGGGTGCGCCGAATATGGGAAAAGCCGGTGAAAGGCGGGCTGCCTCCGTCGACTTTGTCTCACTCTGATTTAAGGCAGTACCGTGCCGCAATTGCGTGTAAATTGCGCAGTCAGATTGTTCGAGAGGGCTTGGCTTCTCAAAGCCGAAATTGCATAAATTCCACCCGGGAATGCTATCGTATTTCAAGGAGAATATGCGCAACGGTGACTTCGAGAAACTTTCGTTTCCGAGAAAAAACGCAGGCAGGCGGCACGCAGGGACATTGGGCGGTCATTGTGCGGCGTTGCATTAAGGCTTGCTTCAAACTAAAGGGAAGGTCGTATTTTCGAGCCAAAACGGTTAGCTCCGGGAAAGCACAGTCAAACTGACCTTTGACACGGCTTTCCGAAGCAGAGGGCTGCCGTTTTGAGACAAAAACCGACATTCTCTATTTTTTTAACAAGTTATAGTATTAGTGACGCCCCTATGTATAATTTTATAATACCGCCTATACATCTTTGTGCAAAATAGCAAAAAATTATATTTCTATTGAAAAGTCTTTATTGATTTGTTATAATTATATAAAAGGATTTAAAAACAG
>DNUB01000302.1:2979-4241 GCA_003508605.1 Oscillospiraceae bacterium
AAAGGATTTAAAAACAGTCTGCTGTTTACAATTCAGAAGTCCCAAAACACTTGATTCAAGCAAAGGAACAGACCCAATATACGTCACTCAACCCGAATACCGTACCCGGCAAAAGACGGAGCGTTTAAAAATATAAATCAGATTTTTTCATAAGTTCGGGGCACTGCTCCTCATTGAATAGAAAAACTTCATTTTTTAATATCATTTATCGGAGGAAGTTTTATGAAAAAAACGGTTTCTTTAATTTTAACGGCATCAATAGCCGCATCTGTAAGCGTCAGCGGATGTGAAACGAAAAGCGGCAACCAATTGATTATGGCTACAAACGCAACCTTCCCTCCCTATGAATATTTGGACGAAAACGGAGATTTAATCGGGATCGATATTGAAATCGGAAGAGCAATTGCCGAAAAATTAGGCAAGGAGCTGGTCATTCGGGACGTAAAATTTGATGATGTGATCGATGGAGTCGAGGATAACAGTTTTGACTTCGGAATGGCTGCATTAACGGTAAGCGAGGACAGAAAAGCAAAAGTCAGCTTTTCCGATACATATGCAAAAGGTATTCAGGTGGTAATAGTCAAGGCTGACAGCGAATACTCGTCTTTTAAGGAATTTTACAACGGCTTTGACAGCGACGGAATACCCACAGGCGTAAAGGGAGAAATAAAGATCGGCGTACAGAAGGAAACCACGGGAGACAGCTACTCGTCCGACACTTTGATAAACTGGGGATTTGGCAAGGAAAACGTGAAACGCTTTGATTCGGGAGAAGCGGCAGTCGAAGCGCTGCTTTCGGATGATGTAACGGCGGTTATTATTGACGACGAGCCTGCAAAGGCCTTTTTAAAAAGCCATGAAGGGCTTAAAATACTCGACGGTGCTTATGCTGACGAGGATTATGCGGTAATTGTATCCAAGGAAGATAACGAGCTTTTGGGAAGAATAAATAATGCCATAAAGGAGCTTCGGGAAAGCGGAATATTAGATAAGATCATAGGCAAATATATACAATAGTATCAGCAGTGCTTTTTCTTGTTATTGAACATTGTTCATTTTCAGCGCAGCATTTTTGTACAACGGTTATATGTGTTCTTATGTGTTCTGCACAAAAAAAACACATATGGGAAATATTTTTTTAATATATTACCATATACTTTTTTATATGACTGTATACCAATTATATATTTTACAAGTCAAAAAAAATATGTTAAAATTTTAACAACCAAGCGAACAGACAGTCGAAATATAAGCTTTTATGT
>DNUB01000051.1 GCA_003508605.1 Oscillospiraceae bacterium
TTTCAATCAAGAATTAGTATAAAACAAAACAAACGGTATGGCAAATAAAAATCAGAGCGCACCCGCATAAAACCCGCATACCGGTTTTATGTGAGCACGCTACTAAGCGGGACAATGGCGACCGGAGAAAATTACTTCAAAAACTCCTCGGCGGAAACCTCCGTTCCGTCCTGCCAAAGTCTCTCCAAATCGTAGAAATCCCTTGTTTCCTTATGGAAAATGTGAAATACCACATCAACATAATCAAGCACGATCCAGTTAGCTCCCTGAAAGCCCTCTGTGCGGTGAGGCTCCAGTCCCGCCTCGGACAGCTTGAACTCCACCTCGTCGGCAATAGACTTAACCTGAGTATTGCTGTTTCCGTTGGCGATAACAAAATAGTTGGCGAGTATGGTAAGATCGCCTATCTTAAGAACCTTGATGTTTTCTCCCCGCTTACTGTCTATGGCTTTTATTCCGATTTTTAAAATTTCCTGTTCTGTCATATAGTGCTCCTTTTAATGTGAATTATTTTTGAAATACAAAATCATCTTCGTTTTTATAGGGCGCATAAAAATTGTAGCCTTCAAGAGTGCAAAGGGGAATAGTGTTTCCCAGTCCTGCGGTTTTCAAAATCGACCAGCGGAGGGTAAGGAACATACCGTTGTTCAGATCCTTCATAACCGCCTCTCTGTATTTTTCCACGTCGGGATAGCTTCTTTCCGCCGACACCATATCGGCTAAAAACACGATTTTTTCAAGTGCGGACATATCCGCCCTGCCCACCGTGTGAAAGCGAATGGCGTTTAAAATATCCTTATCCTCTATTTTCAGCTTTTCCTTGACGTAATATGCGGCGGCGGGACCGTGCCAAAGCTTAAAGCATTCCAGCTCCACCGGATCAATGTAATAGCCGCTTTCCTTCGCTTCCTTCAGCATTATATCTTTGTCGGCTTCCTTTTGACAGTCGTGAAGTATGCCCGCAATATAAGCCTTGTCCTGGTCCACGCCGAATTTCTTTGCAAGGCTTACGCTCATTTCCGCCACGTTTACGCTGTGCTTAAAACGCTTGCTGCCCATAAGCTCTTTTATAATATTTTCGTACTTTTTTAATTCCTTATTCATTTTTTCCTGCCCGATCACTTCTTTTTACCGTTTTCAAAGCCCTTGCTCAAATCGTCGATAAAGCCGTTTACCGCACTGCCCACCACATTTGAGGCGTGACCTATCCATTCCCCCGTATCATAGGCAAGCTTATGAACCTTTTCCTTGGTTTCGGGAGATGTAAGATCGTCCCTTACCTCGTCGATGGCCTGATTTATTTTTCCCGACAGCTCTTCTACCTTACCCATAAATATTTTCCCTCCTGATATATTCATATACCTCTTTTGAAAGAAGTCCCTCCGTATTTTCTCCCTTTTTCAGCTTTTGCCTGATTTCCGTAGAGGAAATTTCGGTAACGGGAAGGTTTAACACCTTTACCCTGCCCAGCTCGGCGGCAAACTCGCACATATCCGCATAGCTGTCTTCCTCTCTTGCGGCGGCAACAACGGTGCATTCCTTTAAAATGCTTTCGTATTTAAACCAATTTTTAAAGGAAAACAGCATATCGCCGCCTATTATAAGAAAAAACTTCGCGCCCTTCCTATACATCGGCTTCACCGCCCTGAGCATATCTATGGAGTAGCCTATTCCCCCGAGCCTTCTTTCAATGTCGCTGACGGTGTATATTTTTTTGGTAAATGCAAGGCGGCACATTTCCAGCCTTTTTTCATAATCGGTAAGAGGCGTGGGCTTATGGGGAGAGTGCCAGGAGGGAACTATAAGAAGCTCCTCAAGCCCCAGCCTTTCCGAGCATAAATCGGCCAGCCTGATATGTCCCGGGTGGGGCGGGTCAAATGCGCCGCCGAAAATGCCGACTCTGTTTGCCTTTCTTAAAGGAGTCTGTTCCGTCATTTTAACCCCCCTTATCTTTTTCCCTGTTTTTTGGCGGCAATGCGTTTTGTGCGGTATCCCCGTCCGCCGTTATATCCCTGCCTGCCGTTACAGCGGTCTGTTTCCGACTTAAAGCCGCCGTTTTTGCCGCCGTATTTAATGCTTTTGGAGCTTAGCGGCTCCGTCCCGGTTTTTTCCTGTTTTTCCCCGTCCAATAAGGAGGGCTTTTTATCGTCCCTTGAACGCTTTTTGAACAAAACAACCCTGCTGCCTATAACCTGAACCACCTGACAGTCCGCTTCCTCGGATATGGTTCGGGCAAATTCGGAGGGCAGCATTTCACAGGTATCCAAAACCCTTATTTTTATAAGCTCTCTTGCCGCCAAGGCGTCCTTGACCTGCTTTACAAAGCTGTCGCTTAAAGGATTTTTACCGATTTGAAATATGGTTTCCGTGACGGAGGCTATGGATTTTAATTTTGCTCTTTCCTTACTTGTCATAAGTTAATTTTTTCCTTTTTATTTTCTTAATATTATATGTACTTCTAAATATCATATAAATTGCAATAATAACCGAGCCTGCGCATACAACGGTGCCAGTTGCCGTATTGGCGGTCTGCCGAAATACTGCGTCGTTCTCTCCGAATCTGGAGATCATCGCCGTTTGAAGAGCCATAACGGACATTGCCGCACTTGTAAAGGAAATAGCCTTAGATGCGGATAAAACGGGACTTTTCAGCTTTCTGAACCTAAAAATATTTACTGACGCCGTAATTGCCGAATAAAAGGTGTACAGCGCTGACAGGTAAATAACATAACCCGGATACTTATAGTGCAGATTGTCACGTATCATAAGCACCGTCATTCCCGCCATTGCCGAATTTAAATGCAGCATTAAAAATCCGCATATACGGTATCCCTTAAATTCGAACAGCATCAGCTTTTCGGCATCTCCCCGATATTTCTTTAAATGTCTCACATACAGCACAAGAAAAAGTCTTATGACCGCAAGAAACAAATAGTAGACGGAAATCGCCCCGAACCATACGGAGCTGAAAAGACAGGCGGCAATTCCCCTGAATACCGCATAAACGGTATTCAACACAAGCCCTTGATAGATAGAAACCGTGCCTCTGAAGGCGATATTGTTTAAAAATAAGTGTCCTATTTTGCCGGCATTTATCTTTTTAATAACGGATAAACTCCAAAACCTGCTTTTCACTCTCCCCGCCATTTTGGGTAGAGCGCATATTACCGCCGTAAGAGTGTATGCCGACAGCAGATAGGAAATATAGGCGACAGGCGAGCCGGTAAATTCCTCCGAAAGACCGAATATTAAAAGAACAACGGAAATCGGTATTAAAGGGAGCAAAATCCGTAAAGAGGGATTGAATACTCTTTTAAGCAACCCCTTAAGTCTATTCATTTTTCAGTGCGTCCAGCAGCTTTTTCATGGCGTTGGCACGGTGGCTTATTTTGTTCTTTTCCTCTTCGTCCAGCTCAGCTAAGCTTGTGTCCCCGTCTATCATAAATATGGGATCGTAGCCGAAGCCATGCCCGCCCTTCGGTTCTTCCCCGATAAAGCCGTCTAATGTGCCCGTTACGCAGTATTCCCTTTTACCGTCAAGAATGCAGTACAGGGCGCAGACAAAGCGGGCGTTCCTAAGGGGCAGATCCACTCCCTGCATTTCGTCTAAAAGCTTTTGATTCCTTTCCTCGTCCGTTGCCCCCTCTCCCGCATAGCGTGCGGAATAAATTCCGGGCGCACCGCCTAAAAATTCCACCTCTAATCCGCTGTCGTCCGCTATAACGGGAAGTCCGGTAAGCCTGTGTATCTCTCTTGCCTTTATATGAGCGTTTTCTTCAAAGGTTTCGCCGTCCTCGTCTATCTCTGCGTCGATTCCCTCGTCTTTCAGCGATACGGGCTCGTAGCCTAAGGGCGTCAGCAGATTGCGGAACTCTCTTACCTTCCCCTCGTTTTTGGTAGCAATGATGATTTTCATTGTTGCGATCGTTCCTTTCCCTTCCTTTAAGAAATTTCGTTGCGGAACCCGCCTCTGACGGAATCCTTTCCTTTGCTTACGGCAAAAGGCGGGGGACATTCGGACTTTGACAATATCGGCGTTTTGCCGAAAGCAAAACGTTCCTGCCTGTTTTCAACAAATCGGTATTAGCCGTTTCTTTTGAAAAACCAACGGTGTTTTTTTCTGCCGCCGCTTTCCGTTTCGGTATTTTCGTTGCCGCCGTCGTTTTCCGATTCGGTGTTTTCGTTACCGCCGTCGTTTTCCGATTCGGTGTTTTCGTAACTGCCGTCGTTTTCCGATTCGGCACTTTCATTGCCGCCGTCCTTATTTTCGCCGCCGTTCTCAGCGTTTGCGCCGCAGGAGCCGCTTTGGGCAGGCTCTTCCATTTCCTTGTCCTTTTGTTCGGTAAGTCCGTCCGATTCGGTATTTGCATCAGTCTCGTTTTCCCTGTTTGTCTCTTCGGACTGCCCGATCTCCGAATCGTCCTTAATTTCGGCGTCGCTGCCGTTCTCGCTTTCAGCCCCGCTGCCGTCCCCCTCCTCGGAGGCCTCGCTTACATTAAAATCGCCCAGCAATGCCTCTGCATAATCCTCGGGTACAAAGGGCTGCAGATCGTCTGTCTTTTCCCCCACTCCCACCAGCTTCACGGGGATATTCAGCTCGTTTCTTATAGGTATTATTATACCACCTTTTGCCGTTCCGTCAAGCTTAGTGAGAACAATTCCCGAAAGGGCGGCGGCTTCGTTAAACAGTCTTGCCTGATTGACCGCATTTTGTCCCGTGGTTGCGTCTAACACAAGAAGCGTTTCCCTGTCCGCCTCGGGCAGCTTCTGACCGATAATCCTGTCGATTTTTTTAAGCTCGTCCATTAAGTTTTTCTTGTTGTGAAGTCTGCCTGCGGTATCTATTATCAGAACGTCATAGCCCTCCGCCGCAGCTTTTGTGCAGGCGTCGTAAACCACCGCCGCAGGGTCCGAGCCTTCCTCCCGCTTGACAATGTCGACTCCCGCTCTGTCCGTCCATACGTTAAGCTGCTCGATAGCCGCCGCTCTGAACACGTCCGCCGCCGCTACCAGCACTTTTTTGCCCTGCGCCTTCATATTGGCCGCCAGCTTTCCCACCGTGGTGGTTTTTCCCGCTCCGTTTACCCCTATCATGGTTATTACCGAGGGGGCTGTGGAAAGCTTCAGGCTGTTATCTCCGCTTACCATTTCGCTTATGATATTCTTCATGGCTTCAAGCACCTGAACAGGCTCGGTAAGCTTTTCCGCCTTTACCTGCGCTCTCAGCCTGCCGCATATTTCAACTCCTGTTTCAACGCCTAAGTCGGCGGTGATAAGAGTTTCTTCCAGGCTGTCGAAAAAATCCTCGTCAATTTTTTTGACCGAGCCGAAAAGCTCGTTCAGCTTTCCCACAAGGCTGTCCTTTGTGTTTTTAAGTCCGTTTTTCAGTTTTTCAAATAAACCCAATGCCCTACTCCTTTTTACTTAAGCTTATTCAAGCTCCAGATCCAAATCGTCGATAATTTCCTGCCTTAAAAGGCGTGAAACTCCCTTTTCCTGCATAAATACGCCGTAAAGCACGTCGCAGCCCTCAATGGTTCCTCTTCTGTGGGTTATTACCATAAGCTGAGTACTGCCCGAAAAGCGTTTAAGATAGGTTATGTATTTTACAACATTTGCCTCGTCCAGGGCGGCGTCTACCTCGTCAAGCATACAGAAGGGGGTGGGACGGTGCAGAAGTATTGCAAAATAAATGGTAATGGCGACCATGGTCTGCTCGCCGCCCGAAAGGGAAATAAGGTTTTTTATCAGCTTTCCGGGAGGAGCGGCAAAAATTTCTATGCCGCTGTTTAGCACGTCCTCCGGGTCGGTAAGCTCCAAATGTGCACTGCCGCCGCCGAAGATCTCGGTAAAGATCCGCTTGAAATGCTCGTTTATGCTGTTAAAGCCCTCCATAAACCGTGCCTTGATATCCGCCGTAAGGTTTTCGATAAGCTTTTCCAGCTCTCTTTTGGATTTTTCCACGTCGTCAAGCTGTTCCTTCAGCTCTGCATATCTTTCGGACACCTCCGCATATTCCTCGATGGAGGCAAAGTTTACGCTGCCGAGAGCGGTTATCTGCTGTCTTAACTCGGTAAGCTCGCCCTTTGCGCTTATCATATCCCCCGGAATAACCGCCTGCTGCACAGCCTCCGATGGGGCTAACTGATATTTTTCCCACAGAGACGCCTTTATTCTTTCGCTTTCCTTTTCTGAGGCGGATTTTCTTTCGGCGGCGACTGCAAGCGCATTGGAGAATTTTTCCTTCGCCTCGGACTTTTCTCTGATTTCCCTTGAAATTTCGCTTACCCGCTTTTCCAAGCCGTTCATTTGCGAGATAAGCTCTGCGGTTTTGTCGCTGCCGCCTTTAAAGCTGCTTCTTAACGCTTCCGCCGCCTGCTTTTTTTCTCGGATTTTTTCCTTATAGTCCAGGATTTTCTTTTCCTGCTCCTCTATTTGAAGCAGCAGTCCGCTGCCGCCCTGCCGCAGCTGCTCCAAGCTTTTGCCTGCGTCGGAACGCTGCCCCTCGATTCTCTCTATATCCTTATTTAGGGCGAGGTTATCCATTCCGATTTCGGTGATTCTGTCGCCGATTCTGTTCTTTTCCGCCAAACGCTCTTTGATTTTCGAATCCGCCATGGCGATCTCTTTTGCGATCTCCTCTATGCCCTTTTCCGTTTCCTCTATTTTTTTCGAGCATTCCGAAACGGTATCGGCATATTTTTTCATATCCGACCTGCTTTTCTCCAAAAATTCCTCGGCGTTTTCCTGCTGCTGCTCTATTTGGGCGATCATTTCCTTTAAGCCCGATATTTCGGCGGAAAGGGAAACCTCCTCCTTTTCGCAAAGAGTAAGCTGCTCCCTGAAGCCCTCCATTTCGATGGACATTTTGTTCACCTCTTCACGGAGAACGGACAGCTCGCCCTCGCCTCCCTTCATTTTTTCGGTCAGCATGGCTGTTTTTTCCTTTAAGGAATCGATTTCCTGATTTCTTGTAATAATTCCCGCCGACTTGCTTACCGAGCCGCCGGTAAAAGAACCGCCTGCGTTTATTACCTGTCCGTCAAGGGTAACTATCTTAAATCTGTATCCGTTTTTCTTCGCAATAACGGTGGCGGTGTCGATATCCTCGACTATTGCGCACCTGCCTAAAATAAATCTGATAATGCTTCTGTATTTTTCATCGCAGTCCACCAGCTCGCTGGCGATGCCCTCAAAGCCTTCCTCATTCCGAAGGCCGCCGCTTTCCATAACTGTTCCCTTTATTGACGTCAGGGGCAGAAAGGTTGCTCTGCCGCCTCCCGATTCCTTCAAATATCTTATGCATCGCTTTGCGGTTTCCTCGCTGTTTACGATAATATTCTGCAAAGCCCCGCCCAAGGCGATTTCTATGGCAGTGCCATGTCTTTTTCCGACCCTTATTACGTCTGCAACGGTGCCTTCTATACCGCCTATTCTGCCCTGTCTTGAAGCGGTGATAACCGCCTTGACGCTGGAGGCGTAGCCTGCCATATTTTTTTCCACGTCCGACAAAACGTCAAGCCTTGATTTACTCTGCTGATATTCGAGTCTTAACTGCTCGAACTGCCGCTGCTGCTCCTTAAGTCTGCCGCTTTTTGATTCAAACAGCTTGCCGCAGCCGTTCAGCTTGTTTTGCGCCTCGGATTTCCGTTCGCCTGTTTCCGTCAGCTTGTCGGAAAGCTCTCTTCTTTTTGCCCTTAACTCCCTGATCTTTTTCTCAGCCGCTTCAAAGCTTTCTCCCGAGGAGCTTAAGGTTTCCTTTAGGCTTTCCCCATTCTGCTGTGCGGACTGCATGGTAAGGGTAAGCCTTGTTTTTTCGGCAAGCAGCCCGCTTTGCTTTTTGTCAAGCTCCTTGTATTCGTTGTCAAGGCTGCGGCTTTCACCTGACATTTCCGACAGCTGTGCGCCTAACTCCTTTGTTTTTGCCTCATTTTGGGCGATTTGCCTTTTCTTTTCCTCTATTTCGGCGGCGTACTGCTCAATACGGCGGCTCAGCTCCTCTGCGCCCTGCTCTCCGTCCTTAATCCTTTGCCGTATCTGCTCTATGCTTTCCCCGCAGTGAGCGATTTCGTTTTCAAGTACCGCCTGCTCCTTTTCGGCGGCGGCCAGCTCGTCTCTTACCCTTTCTCCCTGTTTTCTTAACTCGTCCTGCCGTACGGTAAGCTCCATTTTCTTTTGGGCTATTTCCTCGTTTTCCTGCTCCAGCTGTGTGATTTCCCTTTCATAGTGTTCGCACTGCCCCTGATTTGCAAGAATACTGTTGTCCGCCTCTATAATTTCCTTTCCTATTCGGTCGATGTCCCAAACGCTTATGCCTATATCAAGAGTTTTCTCTCTTTCCATAAGCTCCCTTGCCTTTCGTGCCTTTTCCGACTGCTTTTCGAGCACGGGGAGTCTTCTTGACAGCTCGCCTTCAATGTCCTTCAGGCGGAGTATATTGTCGTTTGCCCGCTCCAAATCCCTTTCAGCCTCCTGCTTTTTATGCAGAAAGCGGGAAACCCCTGCTGCCTCCTCGAAAAGCTCACGACGCTGATTTACCTTGCTGTTGATTATCTCGCTTACTCTTCCCTGTCCTATAACGGAATAGCCGTCACGGCCGAGACCGGTGCCCATCAGCAGCTCCTGAATGTCCTTAAGTCGGCTTTTACTGTCGTTGATAAGATACTCGCTTTCCCCTGTGCGATACAGCTTCCTTTCGATAACTACCTCGTCCGTATCTATGTTAAGGCTTCTGTCGGTATTGTCTACGGTTAGAGCCACCTTGGCGTAGCCCATAGGCTTTCTCGACACCGTTCCGTGAAAGATTACGTCCTCCATTTTGTCCCCTCGAAGGGTCTTTGCGCCCTGTTCTCCCATAACCCAGCGAAGTGCGTCGCTTATATTGCTTTTTCCGTTGCCGTTGCTGCCCACAATGGCAGTCATCTTTTTATCAAAATTCAATACGGTTTTATCCGCAAAGGACTTAAAGCCTTGTATTTCCATTGTTTTAAAAAACATTGCTTTTTATTTGCTCCTGTTTTCTTTTTTTGTTTTTTAT
>DNUB01000131.1 GCA_003508605.1 Oscillospiraceae bacterium
GAAAGACTGAATGGAACCCGCCGCCTAAGAGGCGGGGGACATCGGATTTTGATTATAACTCGTGGGAAAAACCGTATAATGTATGCGCTAATTTCATATTTGGGTATTTGCATTTTGGATATGCTTATTGCAACCATATGGTTGTTTTTTAATGATCAAACATACAGTCAAATTGCCGATAATGCAGTAAGCCGTATAATTATCAATGCAATAAATATTGTTACAGTTTTTGTTATCTGTATAATAGGAAGATTTTTCCTGTCACAGCAGCAGTACATATCATTGCAAAAAGCGAGAAAATCGTATTTAATTCTTATTTTACTTGGCGAAATATCCTTGTCAATATTTATAACAATGTTTCAGATTGGCAGCGTTTCAAGTGACAAAACCGAAAAAGCTATGGCGGTATGCCTTAGTGTCGGAGCCATTGTTTTCTTGCTGACAGCTTTTATTTCACTTATAAATCATATATCTAAAGAACATTTTAAAAGCTTTTCCGAAATAAACGAAAAATTGATTAAAAGTCAAGAGAGATACTATACAATGCTGCTTCAAAAGGAGGAAGAAACAAGAAGATTCCGTCACGATATAAACAATCATCTGAATTGTATGAGGATTCTACTCAACGAAAAAAGGTATGGCGAGTTGGAAAAATATTTTGACAATATGGGCTTTTCCGTGCAAAATCTGCGTTCGGAGCTGCAGATTGGAAATGATCTTATAAGTGCTATTTTAAAAGATGAATCAGATAAACATACAGATGTATCGGTGAATATTGTCGGCAAAATGCCGCCGGTGCTCCGTTTAAATAATATGGATATTTGCACGATGACTTGTATGCGGTCAATTTCAAGGGTGAGCTTAAGGACACAATTGTCATCAAATATCAGACAAATGAAAACGACCAATCACAGAACGAAGAACATGCTATCAGGGGATTCTATAAATTTATGATAGATAACGGCTGGATTTACGGCTCGGACAAGGGCAGTGAAATGGTAAGATATAATCCTCTGACCAAAGAAACGAAGTATCTCGGCAGAGGATTTTTATGCATTGCGGGTGACTATATTTATTTTATTGATAATCAAGACGGTTCATTGCCCGAGAATACAATCTCACGCATAAAAGAAAGCGACCTGTCGGATAGGGAAACCGCAAAGCTCGAATACAGACCCAAGGATAACGCAGCGATAGGCGACGAGATAATGAGCCACATATCGGCATATTCGGACGAGACCTTGCTGTGCCGCAAGGAAATATATACTGAAAAAGACGAGGAGCATAATTCTAATTATTGGAAGGGCGAAAAGTGGTACAGCTTTAAATTCGGCGAAGAACCCAAGATTATCGGAGACGGTCTGTCAGAATTTGACGAGGTGTTTTATGCGGCTGGAGATTATTACGCATTTTCCGTAACCGATGAAGAAAACCTCGGAGAAGAAACTGCTGTTACTGTCCAAGTTGTCAAGGCAGACGGAAACAGCTTTGAAAGAAAAACCGTCTTTAACGACAGACTGGTTGGAAAAAGCAGACCGATAATGATAGAAGAAAAATTTATCCTGCTTAACCACAGCGAGGATAATGCGGTTGTTTATAATATAGAAACAGGAGAGGTCATTAACTGTATGTCATGAAAGAGAAAGAAACAAGCTTGAATCTTATGTTTCCTCCCGAAGCCGAAGCGGAAAATCAAAACTCATTTGCGTTATTGTCACCAAGCTCGGTGCATGACCTTGAGTTGGAATATTTAGCGGGGCTTATCTGTCCATACAATCAGGAATACGCCTTAAAAATACTGTCGAAACCGCTTACAGACATACATATTATTGAGTACCGTCAGGATATACTGGACGATTTTTTAAACGTACCCGAATTAGAGGCAATTCTTTATAAAAGTATTCACACTATTTATAACAACTCAAAGTCGATTTATGCGAAAATAGGCTCTACCCAATCATTTGTGGAGATTAACGAAAACTTAGAGCATATGGACAGCTTTATCGAGTGTATAAACCTATGCCATACGTTTTATGAAAGACATTTTTCTAAGTTGAAATCGGTTGGTGCAAAAGCAGTGGCGGAGGCTTTGGAGAAAAAATACCGTTCGGAGGATTTCAAGGGACTTGTAACGGAAGTTACACAGCTTAAGGAAACCTTTACAAACGGTATCCGCAGCGTCACCCTCGGAATAAATTTCGACGACCATATGCGTCCTGTCAATATTGCTTTGCTGTCCGCAAGCCGTGAATATTTCCGTGAAAAAACGCTGTTTGAAAAGATTTTCTCAAGGAATGAAGCTGTCGAACCTATTTCCGAAATTTACAGCCGATTGAGCAAGGACGGAGAACTTGACGCAGCAAACAAGGTGCTTTTTAAGGAAATTGACTCTCTCACAGGAGATTATGTAAGGCATTTCAATACTGCCCTTCGCTCCTATTATTCCTCAAGCGTTGATTTTCTGCTTAAGCTTGAGCCGCAGATAAATTTTTATGTAGGCGCAGCCCGGTTAGTGGAACGTATGGGTAAAATGGGACTGCCCACCTGCCGCCCCAAAATACTGCCCAAGGAAAGCAGAAGCTTTCACTGCACGGATATGTACGACATTGTTTTTGCCTGCAAGCTGTTCAACAGCTTATTAGGCGGAAGGAATGCCAACACTGAGATAAAAACCAACGACTGCGAGGTAAACGGCATCGTTATTCTCACAGGCGCAAATAACGGAGGAAAAACCACCTTTACAAGGGGAGCGGGCATAAACCAGGTACTTGCTCAATGCGGAATGTTCGTAACGGCAAAAAGTGCGGAAATTTCTCCCGCAGACAGCATATTTGTGCATTTTCCAAAGGAGGAGGAGGTAGGCATAAACACCAGCCGCTTTACCGAGGAGTGCAAGGAGTTCAAGGATACCGTTGGGCAGGCGGGAGCCTTCAGCCTTGTCCTTATGAACGAAAGCCTTTCAAGCACCACCCCCACCGAATGCCTTATTATCGCCGAGGAGCTTATGAAGATATTTTCATATATGGGCGCAAGAGTTATTTATACCACCCATATCCATGAGCTTATCGAGAAAAAGGACGAGATAGACAAGGCAGGCGGTAAAAGCCCGATGACAAGCATGATAGCTCAGTGCGACGAGAAAGGACAGCCTACCTACAGGATAGTTAAGGGAGTTCCCGACAGTCTTAGAAACGCCCGTTATATTTTTGAGCGGTTTGGAATTTCCTTTGAGGAATTTTTAAAGCAAAGCGAAGGGGAGCAGTCGGAGAAATTCTAATAACGTATTGTAAGCTGTGCCGTCAAGAAAAAACGCAACCTGCAAAACCAAAAAGGGGGCGAAAAATGAGCAGGCTCGAAATCTGCAATATCACAAAGCAGTATAAAAAGAAAAAAGCCTTAGATAACGTAAGCTGTACCTTTACCGAGGGGATAAACACTCTTTTGGGCGCAAACGGAGCAGGCAAGTCAACACTTATGAGCATAATATCCACCGCCGCCTCGCCTACCTTGGGAGAAGTAAGGCTTGACGGCGAAGAAATAATATCCTTGGGAGAAAAATACCGTGAGCTTATGGCTATGCTGTTTCAGCATCAGCCCTATTTTCCTTCCGTAAAGGTAAATGAATTTATGCGGTACAATGCGCAGCTTAAAGGCATTCCGCCGAAAAAAATCCCCGAATTAACGGAAAAAACATTGCAAAGACTTGGCGTCGGAGAATGCGGGAGCATGAAAATGAAGGAGCTGTCGGGAGGTATGCGGCAGCGTGTTTTTCTTGCACAGACAATAATTTCCGACCCTAAAATAATAATTCTTGACGAACCCAGTGCAGGGCTTGACATAGCGGAAAGAGCGGAGCTTAAGGGCATAATAAAGGAACTTGGCGACAATGCGGCAGTGATAATCTCCACCCATATCGTTTCTGATATTGAGGACATAACCGACAGGCTCTTTATAATCGAAAAAGGCAGGCTTTTATGGAGCGGCGGCGCAGGAGATGTTCCAAAGGGCGATATAAGCGGTTTTTATCTCAAAATGACGGAAAGGGAAAAATCATGATAAGGTGTATATTAAGAAGCAGCCTTTCCCGCAGTCTGTCTGCCTTTATACTGATTTTTATGATAACCTTTCTTTACATTTATTTGGGTACAAGAGAGGAGTTAAATTTTTTCGATTGTCAGAAAAAATACATATCGGACAAAGCTCCCCATGACTTTTTTGAACAGCTTACGGCAGACGAGGCAACAGCCCGTGCCGATTTTTTTGATATACACGTCAATCACAAGGGCTTTGACGACGGCAGCGAAAATGATAAAACCGCAACGGACAGCGAAGAGGATATTCCGGGCATTCTCACCGGAGGAAATAAGACTTATTCGGACGCTGCCGTTCTCTGGGTAAAGCTCAAGGAAGCGGAACCGGGAAAATTTGCCGACACAATGGGCGAAGACTATGATTTTATGCAATTTATGCTGAGCGCATACACTCCTTACGGCACTTTAAGCGATAATGCGCGCGAGCTTATTGCCGCAAACGAAAAAATGCTGAGAAGAACAAGCACCTCGGATAAGGACAGAATAATCTGCACCTATGAATTGGAGCTGCTTAAAAGAATAAACTCATCTCCCGATACCGTTCCTCCCGTAAGCGGTGCGGAGAGCTTTCTGAACCGTTTTAACGGAGACTTTATTTTTATTTTTTTCTTGGTACTTCTCTGCTGCGGGATGTTCGCTGCACACCGCAGAAGCGGATATATCAACAGTATCAAAACCATGAAATGCGGTTTGAAAAAATTTGTTGCCAATCAATTATTCAGTCATATAATCCTGTTTACGGCAGGTTATTTACTTTATTCATTGCTCTATTTTCTGCTTATGCTGCCCTATTTGGGGGATTTATCCATTCTTGGCTGTCCCGCACAGGTATTGCCTCAAATGCAGTTTTCCGTTTATCCCATAACCGTGGGTGAATATATGCTGATACTTTTCGGTATAAAATATTTATATTTTTTGGCATTGACCTGCCTGTTCGGACTTATATCCATGCTTATGCCGCATGATATGGCGGCTCTTGCGGTATCGGGCGTCATCGGAATAATACCGCTGATTTTTGCCGTTACCGAAACAAACGGTGATTTTATCGAAGCGGTTTCAGGCAATGCGGCGGCTTTTATTGATCGCTCGGATATTTTAGTTGTTTTCGAAAGTGCAATACCTCTTGCAATCGTTATGGCGGCGGTTTATCTTGCTGCCGCCGGAATTTTATTTGCCCTCACCTATATTTGCGGAATTATGCAGTTTTGTACCGTAAGGGGAAAGGCGGTGAGCGCAGATGCTTAAGCTTGTGCTGAAAAATGATATAGGAAAAAACCTGATTATGCTTCTGGCGGTTGTAATTTTGTTTATTGCCTTTAAAATTACCGTTTCAAGCTCCATAGACAGGCAGCTTGCCGACAGTGTAAACAGTATCGTCTTAGAAGCAAAGGACATGAACTATAAGGAAGCAAATTCCTTTGTTAAATCCAAAACCGCCGAGCTGATGCAGGATGCACTGAACAATCACACAGGAGCGGTAAGGGATTATTTAGCTCTTCGTGCAACCGAGATCGACAGCAGACTGAGCGCAAGGCTGCTCGATCTTAATCAGGCAGAGGAGAATGTAAATAACGCCAAATTCGGCAGCGCAATATCCTATGGAATGCCGAGCGATTATTTTTTAGATAATAAGGAGCAATTTTCGGAGCTTCCCGCACCTCGGCTTGTGGGGACAGGCTGGGAGGATTTTAAACGGCTTCAAAAAGCGGATCCCGTGCCTGTTGTGATTTTTCTTATTGTCGGGATAGTTTATATAAGGGAATTTGAGCAAAGGGTATATCTCAGCACAGCTATAACCAAAAAGGGGCACAGATACGCTTCTGTCAGGTTTTTCATTTTTATGTTTATAAGCTGTATTTTTACATTGGTAAATTTCGGATTTGATGTATTTGCAAGCGGTATTTTATCATCGGCGGATATTTTTAACACGCCGCCGCAGGGACTTTTTCCCGATTGCTTTGTAAGCTGTACTGTTTTTGTTTATCTGCTTTATACCTTGTTATTTAAGCTTCTTGCGGCGATAAATATATTTTTGCTTTTCTACATTGCCGCAAGAATATCAAGGGCGGTTTACGGCTACGGAATGGCAGGCGTATCCGGCATATTGCTTTTCGCAATTTTTTCCGCAGTCGCACCGCAGGTAAGCTGCCATATTGCGGCGGGCTTTCCCGATACGGAGCTTATTTTCACCAATGCCGCTTCTTGGGCTGCGGGGTATGGAACAGTTATTGCTGCTTTTGCGGTTAATTTCGTAGTTGCGGGAATATTATTTTTTTGCATAATAAGATACGATATGAAACTAATACTTGACCGGAAGCAGACAATCTTTGCGGTCTGATTTCCGCAAATCTTTTGTCTGCTTTCAATCAGGTATGCTTCGGATTGGCAGATGAGATACAGCGATGAGGACAAAAACAATCGTAAATGGATATTGATATGGAAAGGAATACGGAGATGTAAGGAATAAAACGAATCAGACACAATCCAACGGCGTTGAGTTGTTCGACTGTGTGTGCTTAGTTTTGATTCAAAGGGAATGTGAGCGGGGTGAATGAGCAAAACTATGTGTAATTGTACAAGTGTTGGGTTTACATTTTGGCGGAAAAGAAAAATAGGTCTAAACAAGCGGAATGTTGGAATAATTTGACAAAAGGATTGAAGAACCAGGTAAAATATGTTATAATAATGCCAGATATCAGAGTGTGAATATGGAATAAGCCAAAAATGGCCGGGAGAAAGTGAGGTAACTGTGTACCAGATCGGGGATAAGGTG
>DNUB01000264.1:0-1497 GCA_003508605.1 Oscillospiraceae bacterium
ACGGCGTCAGCTTGTCGAAAAACAAACAGTCCTCAAGGTTTTTCGACAAGCTGGTCTGAAAAAAGCCTTTTCAGCTTTTTTGCAGCCTCGTATTTTTTCCCGTCCCACAGATTTACCATCGGATATCGTAAACGCCGTACTTAACAAAATCTTCGGCAATTCCGCCTTCAAGCATCGACCGGCACTCCCTTTTGCTAACCCATCGGCTTTCGGAATGTTCTCCGCTTAAAATGACGCTTTCCTTGTCGATCAGGCAAAGATAAACGATAAATACCAGCCCTTGCCCTTCACGCTCGTCCAATGAAGCGTATAACAGTTTTTCGGGAATCACCTTCAGACCCGTTTCCTCAAAAATTTCCCTGATTACGGCATTTTCAAGGGTTTCTCCCTCTTCGACCTTTCCCCCTGCGCTTTCCCATGTCCCTCCGCCGAAATCACCTGTACTGCGGCGAATAAGCAGAATTTTTTTAAGCCTGCGGTTAAGTATCACGGCTTTAACGATTACCGAAGCAAGCATCGACATTTACCTCCTGCATTTTTCCGTTAAACGGAATTATGGTTCCTATCGGCTGAAAATTACATATCGTTAAAATAAACCACCTTCCCCACATCTCTGGTATTGCAGATAACCTCCTGCATACGGTCAAACAGCTCGGAATAGCCTATGCGGTGACTGTCCTTTCCCAGCTTAAGCGCACTTGCTCTCACCGATATGGGAATCTCGTTGCCCTCAAAGGTAATGCAATGACCGTTAAGGTCTATAACCTTATGTGCGGTTTTTTCCACCTCATCAACATCGCTTACACCCGTTACTATGGCAAACTCATCTCCGCCGATTCTGAATGCGGGCATATTGTCGCCTGCCGCCGAGTCTATGCGGTGAAATATCTCCGTAAGTACCGCATCGCCCGCTTTTCTTCCGTAATTCTCGTTGATTGAAGCGAATTTTACTGCGTCAAAGCACAATACATAGCTGTCATGATCAGTTTCCTGAAGCTCTCTGTAAAGCTCGGTAATATCAACTCTTCTGCCCATAAAAATACCTCCTTTAAATCTCTGTTCATCGGGGATTATTTTGGGAAAGATCCCCGTCGAACGCCAGCTGTTTTTAAATTCGGAGGGAGCCACGCCCCAAAGTCTGCGGAATGCTCTTAAAAAAACCTCGGGAGAATTATACTGATATTTTAAGGCAATTTCGGTAATGGTCATATCCGTGTTGGCTATATCATATGCGCTGCAGGTAAGCCGCCGCTTGGCTATATACTCTTTAAGCCCGGTAAGGGTACAGTAATGCCATACTTTTTGCAGGGTAGAAAGCGAACAGAAGCAGGCTGCCGCAATATCCTCCTGTGAAATGGGATTGCAGAGGTTTTTTTCGATATAATCTACCGTATCGGCAAAAATACAGAAATTCTTCATATTTTCCCTCCTGATCAGGTATAAGCACTTAACCTTGTATTTTTATTATATCATCTTCTTATGACTGCGTCTTGATTT
>DNUB01000264.1:1719-4282 GCA_003508605.1 Oscillospiraceae bacterium
CTTATGACTGCGTCTTGATTTTTTGAGTAAAAAAACAGCCGCCGCAGGGAAAAATATCCGCTGCGGCAGCTGTTTTTAAGGTAAATCAAATAGTTTGAAGATAATCCATAAAACCGATCTTATTTTCAAGAGCGGTAGTGGTGGGTCTGCCTAAGTCGCTTCTTGCACCGATAGAGCATTTTACCTCTATTAAGCATAGCCCGCTGCCGTTTTTAGCGGCTGCAAGCTCATTGTCCAAATCTTCAAAATTATCAACGCAAACCGACCTTGCGTATCCGCAGGCTTTTGCTATGGCGGTGATATCTGTCTTCTCCGCCACCGTGGGCATTCCTCCCACCGTTTCGTGCGCTCCGTTGTTGATCACTATATGAATTAAGTTTTCGGGGGAGCTTGCGCCTATAACCGCCATGGCTCCCATGTGCATTAAAACCGCTCCGTCGCCGTCTATGCACCATATTTTTGTGTTCGGCTTGTTTATTGCTATTCCCAAAGCAATGGATGAGCTGTGTCCCATAGAGCCTACGGTAAGAAAATCTCTTTTGTGGTCTTGTCCATTGGCTGTGCGTATTTCAAAAAGCTCCCTGCTCGCCTTTCCGGTGGTGGATATAATAGGATCGTCTTCGGCTGCGGCGGTAATATGGCGGATAATGTCCTCTCTTTTCATAGAGTTGTTGTTTTTGTATTCGACCTTACGGTCATAGGAAAGGGCTCCTTTGCGAACAACGAAGGCTGCGTCCTTGCCCTTTGAAAGCAAGGGCTTAAATTCCTCCATAGCTCTTGCCGCTTCTTCTTCGGTGGTTTTCTTTCCTATTACAAAGGTCTTTATGCCCATATCCTCCAAGAGCTTAAGGGTAACCTCCCCCTGATAGATATGCTGAGGCTCGTCGTGTACTCCCGGCTCGCCTCTCCAGCCCACAATAAAAATCATGGGGATTGCATAAACCTTATCGTTTAACAGTGAAGCCACAGGATTTATTATATTTCCCTCGCCGCTGTTCTGCATATACACCACGGGGATTTTGCCTGTCGCAAGGTGATAGCCTGCCGCAAGAGCCGTACAATTTCCCTCATTGGCGGCAATTATGTGATGGCTTTTATCAATTCCGTATGTGTTCATAAGACAGTCGCAAAGGGGCTTTAACTGTGAATCGGGAACTCCCGCAAAGAAGTCCGCACCGATGATTTCCAATAGCTTTTCAACCTTCATATAAATTCATTAACCTTTCTGATCATAAGGTATCGATAAGCGAAATTATATCCTTAATAGGCATAAGCTTATCGTCAACTTCCTTTGCTCTGTGACAGCGCAAAATTTCCTTGGCGGTTTCTTCCATGGCAGGAAATGCGCTTCGTGTGAGCTGATTTGCATAAATTACAATATTTACGCCGTGCTGAGCCAGCTCCTCCTCAGTGATCGTATTAAAGGAGGTGGGGACTACCACAATGGGGGTTTTTTTGTCCTCTGCTCTGAATTTGTCGCAAAATTCCAGAATTTCTGCGGGATCTTTTTTTCGGCTGTGGATCATTATCCCGTCCGCTCCCGCCTTTACAAAGGCTCTTGCCCGGGTCAAGGCGTCCTCCATTCCTCTTTCGAGGATAAGACTTTCGATTCGGGCGATTATCATAAAGTCGTCGGTAAGCTGGACTTTTTTTCCTGCGGCGATTTTCTCGCAAAAATGCTCTATGGAATCCTGGGTCTGTTCTACCTCCGTGCCGAAAAGAGAGTTCTTTTTAAGTCCCGTTTTGTCCTCGATAATCACCGCCGATACCCCAAGCCTTTCAAGAGAGCGGACGGTGTAGACAAAATGCTCGGTAAGTCCCCCCGTATCGCCGTCAAAGATAATGGGCTTTGTGGTAACCTCGGTAACGTCCTCTATGGTGCGAAAGCGTGAGGTCATATCCACCAGCTCGATATCCGGCTTTCCCTTGGCGGTGGAGTCGCAGAGGGAGGAAATCCACATAGCGTCAAACTGATCAAGCATACCGTCGTGGGAAACTACGGTTTTTTCGGCAATCAGCCCTGTAATTCCGCTGTGAACCTCCAATGCCTTAACAATGGGACGAAGCTGTAAAAGCCGATTCAGCCTTTTTCTTCTAAATTCGGGCATGGCAAGCTTTTCCCTCATTTTAGCGTCTATTCTTCTGACGTTTTCGTTATAAGTATAGGGCACGTCTATGATTTTTCCGCCGTACTCGGTCAGAAGCCCTTCCACATTGTCCCTAATAGCCTTTGTCGCTCCCGAAAGCCAGTTGTCGCCGTGAATGACATAATCCGGACGTATTTTCTCAATCACCCTGTCGTACATTATATCGTCCTGCTTTATCACTTGGTCAACGCCCGGAACGGACTTTATCATTTTCATTCTTTCCTCAAACGGAATTGCGGGGAAACGGTCGAACTTAACCATTGCCTCATCGGAAAGCACTCCGATTATCACCTCGCCGTATTCGCGGGCTTTATTTATAATATTAAGATGTCCTTCATGAATAACATCTGTTGTAAAACAAGTATAGACCTTTTCCATAAAACCTCCTTGGTTATTTCAATGAGGGGCAACGCCCC
>DNUB01000310.1 GCA_003508605.1 Oscillospiraceae bacterium
TAATTGTGCGGTGTTGCCTTAATTGTAGTAAAGCGAGCTTATCTTATTTTTGGGATCAATATATGCATTTGGATCGGTGGAAAAAAAGCTGCAGGGCTGAGTTTTTCCGTTTACCGTTATGGCGGTGGCTATACCGTCCTTTGTCCTCTTTTCGGAAAGCTCAGGCGTTTCAGAGGAGAAAAAAATATCATATTCGCTTATAATCGTGTGAAGCATCTTACTGTTCCTCCGCTGAAATAAACTTTCCGTCCTCATAAATCAAATCGCCGCTGCAAATCATATTCAACAGGGAAACCGCCCTTTGCTCGTCTATTTCCTCTGTTTTACGAGCGGCAATGTTTTTCCTTGTTTTCTCCTTGATATTCTGCTTTTTGGCACTTCCCTTTTTTTTGGAGGAGGGTCTTTTTTCCTCTTCGCCGCTTTCAATCATATCATAAAGACACTGCACGGCGTCGGACAAGCCGCCCAATCCGTCAATAAGCCCCTCCTTCACCGCCGTTTCACCGTCCAGCACAGAGCCTACGTCCATAACAAGTTCGTCCTTTTTCATCATAAGCTCTTTAAATCTTGACGCCGACATTCCGCTGTTTTTAGTGACAAAGTTTATGATTCTTTCCTGCATTCTGTCAAAGTATGAAAGAGTCTGAGGAATCCCCAAAAGCATTCCGTTCATTCTCACGGGGTGAACGGTCATTGTCGCCGAGGGGACGATAAAGCTGTGCTTTGCGCTTACCGCAAGGGGCACTCCGATAGAGTGGCCGCCGCCTACAACTATGGAAACGGTAGGCTTTTTCATTCCTGCGATCAGCTCGGAAATGGCAAGTCCCGCCTCCACATCTCCGCCGACAGTGTTAAGAATAATCAAAAGCCCTTCAATATCGGGATCCTGCTCTATTGCCACAAGAGCGGGAATTATATGCTCGTATTTCGTGGTCTTGTTCTGGGGCGGCAGAATATAATGTCCCTCAATCTGACCTATGACAGTTAAGCAGTGAATGGCGTGCTTGGCGTTCGTAGCCACAATGCCCGTGTCTATTATCATCTGATTCCGGCTGTCCGCCGTGTCCTTTTCATCGCCGTTTTCCCCGGTCTCGGAGGTGTTTTTTTCGTTTTCCGTCGGTTTTGTGTTTTCGTTGTTTTTATTTTGCTTGTTCTTTTTGTTTGCCATAATTACCACCTTTTTTAAAAATTCTGTTTATAATATTTTTTTCAAAAAGTGATAGATTATGCACGATTTAATGTAACCTATACATTATACCAATTTTTTCTGAAAAAGTAAACAGTTTTTGTTTCATTGTTTCCTTTTCGGCACACTAAAGTCGGCTAAGCGTCATTTAAGTGCTGTATTTACAAGATTTGTCCGCAGATAACAGGGCATATTTTGCCGAGGGAAAAGCGCAGGATTTTTTTGTTAAAATGCTTGTATAAAAATTGCTTATTGAAAAAATATGCGATATATGTTAAAATAATTACAGTATATGCGGCAAAAAAGAATATGCTGCAAAAAGGAGTAAGCTTAATGATTGTTACAGACAACAGCCTTTGCAATATTGATTTTTCAAAAAAGGTCACCGAGCGAAATATACATGAATACATAGTATCTCTTTTTGAAAGCGGTATCGACCTTGCGGAAATCGATTATAGATCCTACAAGTACCTGAAGGACATAAGCACCTCGAACAGATTCGTATTTCGGGTGGACGCTCCTGCGGATTTGGCTTATATCCGCAATAAGGAATTTTATTATACCGTCGTTCCCTATGAGCTTCTGCATGTGGCGGTGAGCTTTCAAAAAGCCAAATATCTTGTGGAAATAGACGGCGAAGCTTACAATACTGACGGGCTTATAAAAATATGCAGAAGGATTTCAAACACGGATTTTGAGGGAGCCGTACGCATAGTAAAAAACTTTGATTCGAACACCAACGAGCTTTCCGAATTTATCGAGCGTTACTATGACGAATTTACGCTGCCTCTTGATATTTGTCCCCTTAACTCCCGCTTAACGGGACTCGACGCAGCCTACAAGGCATTTGAAAAGGGAGTGAATATGATCACCATGGGCTTTTCCGCCTCCTGCTTCTACACTCCCTATGAGCTTTTTGTGATGTATTTTCCCGACTGCTTTAAAATTCACCCCCAGGCTGTCCTAATTCCCTTCCTACTGGTTTGCGCCGCAAGATATAACTTTATAACCGACGACGCCAACAAGGGTCTGTACAATATTGTGAATGTTCTTGACACATATAAAAAGCCGACGGTCAATATTGACAGTATATTTGATCAGAAGCCGTTCGTTAAGCGTTTGGGCAGAAAAACGGAAAATCCCTTCGATGTTTTTTCCGCAGCGCAAAATTCTTTTTTCAGCGAGTTTGATTTTAATGTAAATTACGATGCCTGCAAGACCCTTTCCGAGGTGTTGGATAACTCGGATCTGATCCTTTATAACAGATTTTTCGATAAGAGCGGTTTTAAAAGCTAAAAAGCCGTGCTTTTAAAATTGAGTTTCCATAACAAGCACGCTACCCAAAAAAATGAGTTATATTATAAAATAAATTTATGTTTATTGTCAATAACATAAGCGAGAAAGCAAAAGACGGAAATACTTAAAACACTTTTCCGTCTTTTGCTTTCTGTATAAACTGCTGTTTGATTTTTTATTATGTGCCGCTATCACTTGTCGAATATTTTTTTGCGGCTTTATAGGTATAAATAATATCAACAATAATGCAAGCGAGTAAAATGCCTAATGACAGTGCTGTACATACAAGCCCTTTTACAAAGCAGCATACAAGCACAGTAACGGCTCCCGCAATCATCAGCGAAGCACCGCCAAATCTTTGACTCTTCTTCCACACCGCTTCATTTTTCATACTCCAACCGGTTCTTAAACCAATACAGGAGTTCATTCGCAGCTTGGGCATAATGTTGCCGATTATAATATAGGATATGCCCAAAACCACAAAAACAAGCTGATTGACATCAAGCTGCACAGAGGAAAGATTTTCAATTTCATTATATGCTGTGTAAAGGAAATAGCCTGTCATAGCATTATAAAGCGCAAGTGAAATTATTCCGATAATAATGCAAATATTTTCATTGTTTTTGCCTGTCTTCTCAACCTTGGCACAAATTTTCGCCATTCCGAGCATAAAAAACCCGAAAGCTATTGAGAACAGGGGTAATATAAGGCTTTCGTACTTACTGCCCCATCGGGTGACCTGATTGTCTATATCATAGTGAGCCGGAATCTGATCGGGTAAAAAAGGCAGTGCTATCAATGTAATTATTAACGGGAAAAACATAAAAATATACAGCACGGTTTTCTTTACTTTCATAATCAACCTCCTCTTAAATTGCTTATCCACATAACTGCTTCATCAAGTATGGAAAGATTAAGTTCATAATAGATAAAATTTTTATATCGAGTTTCATAAATTAGATCCGCTTTTTTTAATTTAGACAGATGATAAGACAAAGCCTGGGGGGTCATACCCAGCGCACAAGCCAAATCACCTGAATTGATCTTGCCTTCCTTTAACTTAAAAAGGATTTTTCTTCTGGTTTCATCTGCCAAAGCAGCCAAAACCTCGTTAATCGCCATGCTGCCACACGCCCTTAGCTATTTCAAACTTTCTTTAAATAGATTATAGCATCACAAGCTGCAAAAGTCAATATCTGTTTCAAAAAAAGTTTAAATACTTTCACTTACAGAAAAAAGATGCATACTTCCGCTTCAATAGCGGAAATATGCAGCCGTATAAAATATTATTACATCATTTTAAAGAACATAAAAATCATTTAGGTATAAAATAATAGACCGTTTCATCGGAATGGGAGTAATCTAACTGATCTCTTGCAATCTGTTCAATATATTCCATTCTGTTTTCATTGCTGCTGTAATGCCTCAGCTGTTCGTTTTTAACATTGAGGTTTTCAAGCTGAAGATTGATTTCCTCAAGCTCGGCCTGCTTTTGTATAATTTCCTGATTCATAGAATACAGCTGAAAACCTACAAAAACTGCGACAGCTACAATAACTATAAACAGGAACAGCGATCTATGCTTTTTTTCTGATTTGAGCTTTGATAACACTGCCGCTTTCTCCTCCGTCTTCAAATGTACTTTTATTATTATACACCATTTCATCTGTATTTGGCAAGCCTTTTTTGGGTTTTAACAGTTTGTTATGGAAAAAATCAGCAATGTTTACAAACAGCGGCTTAATTATTTGATAGATAGTGCTAAAAAATCCAACAAATATCGGTTTGATTTTCTTATATATTGCACAAAAAAATGCTTTTATGATCTTTACCGTCTTTTTTAATATTTTGTTTAAAAGCATTCCCAATGTCAAAAAATAACAGCATACTCCCAAAAAAGCAAAAACTATATAGTAAATGCGGAAATATCCTATTCCGACCCAAAGAGCGGTTATAAAGCAGGCAAAGCCCGAAAGAGAAAAAAACAAAAGATCCTCAATAAAAACGGCGGCTATATTATGCTTAAACACCATTCTTAAAAGGCGCAGGGGTTCGTAGCATAAACCCATCACTGCGCCAAATACAAAGAAACAGCCGCACTGCTGCAGGGTGTAGCTTATATCCTCAAACATAACGTCACCTGAACAGCTTGGTAATAAAGTTTTCGGGCGTTCTGCGGAGCTTGTCGGAGTAAACCAGTGAATTTATCAAATCACCCGTCATAATCAGCTCCCCCGTTTCGGTATTTACCTGACTGACATGAAGGTTTTTTCCCTTTACGGTTATCTGCCCCATTTCGGTGTAAAGGCTTACCTCCGTTTCGGTAAAGCCCTCCACCTCTCTCACGCCTGATATAACCGCTCTTTTTCTGTTTTCCATAACGACGTTCTGTCCCATAGCGGAACTGTTTTTGTAACACGAATCGATTTTGACGCTTTTTTGTTCTGACATAACCTTCTCCTTTCATAAGGGGACAATCTCTCCTTAATATTCTTATTCCAAAAGAAGGGCTGTTAGAACTATCGGATAAATCTTTAAATTGCCTCGTACAAGTCGGCGCTGCCTTCCTTGCCTACTACGTCAACTATCTTAAGCACTCTGACCTTCAGAGGCGTTTTACCCATCTGTATTTCAATAATATCATTGATTTTCACATCGTAGGAGGCTCTGGCAGGCTTTCCGTTTACCAGAACCTTATCTGCGTCACAGGCTTCGTTTGCAACGGTACGGCGTTTTATAAGCCTTGAAACCTTTAAGTATTTATCAAGTCGCATATTTTTTCCTTTCTGTCGAAGTCCTCAAAAGCGATTTGCTCCACCTTCCCGTGAATTTCTTCAATAAGAGGCAGTGCCCCGAATCTGTGAAAAATCGAAGCGTAAGCCCCGGGTTCGGCAGAGATCCAATCCCCCGCAGAAAGACTGAATAAACCCCGCCGCCTAATGGGAATATGCCTTTTGCTTGCAGCAAAAGGGGGGACATCCGGATTTTGATTCA
>DNUB01000223.1 GCA_003508605.1 Oscillospiraceae bacterium
TGCGGGTGGGGTTTGGGGTGGCTTTTGGTGAATAGCGCATTATTCTTTTGTCCTGATGTTTTGTTTTGGCAAACTTTTTATTTTATTTTTTTACAATTTCGGAAGCAGAACCAAATATCGATATTCACCTTTATAATGTCGTTTAATAGAGTTTTGTAAATTTATACTAATTCTTACTGAGATTCGGTATTATTCCCAATAAACGCTTTTAAGCCTATATGCATATCATATATTGAATAAACATAAGGAGCGTTGACATATGAACAATAATCAAAGGTTTTACATCAATAACGGAAGTGCTCATAAAACCACCGACTGCGGAGATTTTCCCTGGAAGTTTCCCCCTCAGCACCAAAACAGGCAGCCGGGGCTCGAATACTTAATGAATCCCAAGCCGATTTCACTGAAAGAAAAACGCTGCCGCAAATTAGAGGGAAAAACCGCTGTTATAACCGGCGGCGACAGCGGGATAGGCAGAGCCGTTGCCTACGATTTTGTAAGAGAGGGCGCAAATGTGGCGGTGGTTTACCTTGACGAGGATAAGGATGCAAAGGAAACCGCCGATACCGTTAAAAGGTTAGGCGGTCAGTGTCTTTTGTTAAAGGCGGACTTAAAAAATCCCGATTATGCAAAGGAATGCGTTAAGAAAACGGTGGAGAAATTCGGCAGACTCGACATTTTAGTTAATAATAACGCCATTCAGATAGTGCAAAGAAGTATTCTTGACATCTCCCACAAGCAGCTTGAATTTATTTTCAAAAACAATGTTTTTTCTTACTTCTATATGATACAGTGCGCCCTGCCCTATATGCGGGAGGGCGGCTCGATTATCAACACCGCTTCCGTAACCGCTTTTCAGGGACAGAAGGATTTAATCGATTACAGCGCCGCCAAGGGTGCTATTGTATCGCTTACCCGCTCTCTTGCTCTTTCCCTTGCGGATAAAGGAATAAGGGTAAATGCAGTCGCTCCCGGACCTATCTGGACTCCGCTTATACCGGCTTCGTTTTCTGCGGAGGAGGTTGCGGGTTTTGGCAGCAAGTATTCCTCCGTCCCAATGAAAAGAGCGGGGCAGCCCTGCGAGGTTTCTCCCTGCTATGTGTTCCTTGCCTCCTGCGACGGCAGCTATATGACCGGACAGGTGCTTAATCCTAACGGCGGTACGATAGTTTAATCAAGAAGCCGATAAGCCGCTAAGCATTTTTACAAAAATACCCCCTGCGGATTGAAAATACGCAGGGGGTTGTTTTAAGAGAAATTAAAAATGCAAAGGGTAAAATAGAAATTAAAAATGCAAAGGATAAAATCAGAAATCTACCTCGGTATCATAATAGCAGCACTTAAGCAGCTTTTCCATCTCCTCTACAGAGGGCTGGCGGGGGTTTGAGCCTGTGCAGGCGTCGCCCAAAGCGTTTACGGCAATGTCATGTACTCTTTCAAGGAAGGTTTCCTCGGAAACAAAGCCCTGCTCCACAGGATAGCTGTCCGCACCGTAGTTCTTTATGCAGTGAGGAATATTCAAATCATCGTTCATCTTGCGGAGGTAGTCTATAAGCAGCTTAACCTTTTCGTCGTCGTTATTGCCGCCAAGGTGCATAAAGTCCGCAATTTCGCCGTAACGCTTTTTAGCCTCGGGATTCTTTGCGTTAAAGGCGATTACCTTAGGCAGATACATAGCGTTAGCTGCGCCGTGGATAATATGTGCGCCCTTATCCGCAAACGCTGCACCTGTTTTATGAGCCATGGAGTGAACAATGCCAAGCAGCGCATTGGAGAATGCCATACCTGCCAAACACTGTGCGTTGTGCATACTGTCACGCTTAGCCATATCGCCGTTGTAAGAGCCTACCAAATCATTCTGAATCATCTTGATGGCGTGAAGAGCCAAGGGATCGGTGTAGTCACAGTGTGCGGTTGAAACATACGCTTCGACGGCATGGGTGATAGCGTCCATACCTGTATGCGCAACAAGCTTCTTTGGCATAGTTTCCGCAAGCTCGGGATCAACGATGGCTACATCGGGAGTGATCTCAAAATCGGCAACAGGATATTTAATTCCCTTTTGATAGTCGGTTATAATTGAAAATGCAGTTACCTCGGTAGCTGTGCCGGAGGTGGAGGAGATAGCGCAGAAATGAGCTTTTTTGCGCAGTTCGGGAATACCGAACACCTTGCACATATCCTCAAAGGTCGTGTCGGGGTACTCGTACTTGATCCACATAGCCTTTGCGGCGTCAATGGGAGAACCGCCGCCGATTGCAACGATCCAGTCGGGCCGGAACTTAAGCATTGCGTCTGCGCCCTTCATAACGGTTTCCACAGAGGGATCGGGCTCGATTCCTTCAAACAATTCAACTTCCATTCCCGCTTCCTTAAGATAGCCTACCGCTTTATCCAAAAAGCCGAATTTCTTCATAGAACCGCCGCCTACGCAAACCATAGCCCTTTTGCCTTTAAAGGTTTTAAGAGCCTCCAAAGCACCTTTTCCATGGTACAGATCACGGGGAAGTGTAAATCTTGCCATAATAAATTACCTCCATACTGTATGTTGTAAAGTTAAAAATATTTTACAGAAATTGTTAAATGTGGATTGACTATTTTTTAACAATCCTGTTTGATTATATTTTAACAAACTCTGTTTAGTTTGTCAAGAGGTAAATTGAAAACTATATGAAATTTGTATGAAATCACAATTAAGGCAACACCGCACAATTA
>DNUB01000321.1:0-146 GCA_003508605.1 Oscillospiraceae bacterium
ATATTGTGTAAATTAGGAGGAACTGCAAATCCGTCAAAGTGGGGATTTTCCACCTCCCTTGCTTTTTTGGGCGGTGTCCGTGCCGCCGTTTTGGGACTAACGCTTTCACCTCCTTGTGAAGTCTTTGGGTTTCACCCTAAGAACCC
>DNUB01000321.1:474-9573 GCA_003508605.1 Oscillospiraceae bacterium
TTTCACCCTAAGAACCCTTTCCTTATTCCCTCTCCCCTTTCCCCGCTTTGGACATGGTGGTTGAGGAGGTGTTTTTTTCTTGGTAGGGTTTTTGCTTTTTTGAGTACGTTGGTGCGGTCTTTAAAATTGTTGTGGGGGTGGGCTTTTTTTGGGGTGGTGCTTGGAGAACAGTGTATTTTTTCTGCTGTTCTGTTTTGGGATCCTTTTTATTTTGTCTTTTTACGACTTTAGATGTAGAATCTTTGACGTGTCGGTTATTTGTGAGATTTTCCTCTTTTTGCCAAAATATCAATAACCGAAAAAATCACAATAACAAGTGCCGCATAAATAAAGGTATACCATATGTATTCGGGTGAAAAAAGCTCCCTTTTTTCATACTGCGGCAGATCGTTTTCGCCTGCGCCTATGGGAGAGGACCACCATATCCGGTATATATGCGAAAAGCTTATTGCCGACGGAATCAGAAAAATGTTTCTTATACCGGGCAGTATAAGGTCTTTTCGCAATTCCTTATTTTTAAGAAGAAACAGGACAAAGCATACAAGGACGGCGGCATAACACGCATATACCGCAATACCTGCAATAATCGGCAAAACGCCCTTTTCTTCATATGCCGTTTCAAAACGGGGTAAAACCGTTAAAATCACTCCCGAAACAATAATCAAGCCTATCTGAACCATATCCATTAACCTTATTTTTCTTGCTGCAGGTTCCCCGACTTTTTCACAGTTTTTTGTAAAACGCTTGATGTAGGGTTTTCTGCCCTTAAGAAAAACAAGTGCCAATATTAAAGCTATTCCCGCAAGAAAAAAAGTACAATAGTCTGAAAAGGCAATAACGCTTTCCACATAATCCGAGACGGCAAGTATCAGGGGTAAGGACAAAAGCACCGTGGACAAAGCACAAAAAAACGCATTAAAGGAAAAGGTACCCAGCGTTTTGTCAAATTCGGCGGTTAATGAGTCCTCCGCTTCTTCGAAAATCTCGTTATCCGTCTTAACCGCCCTTGCCCTGCTTACTGCCAAAACGGCGAGAAAAACCGCAGCCACTTCAAGCAGCAGCATTACCGCAAAGCCTATTTGAGGACGGTAAAATCCATAGGAAATACCGAACATACATATCAGACCCACGGCGGATAAAGCCAATGAAATATATATAAGCGTTTTAAACCCCGACAAGGCTCTGCCGATAAGATTTTTTATCTGTTTTTGAACCTTCGGTTCTTTTTTCTCGACATTAACGGCGGCTTCTAAAATCCGTTCTCCCTTTAAAAGCTCGTCGCAGGTAACGCCGAACATTTCCGCCAAGGAGGGTATAAGTGAAATATCGGGTGAGCATTCGTCCCGCTCCCATCGGCTTACCGCCTTGTTCGATACATTCAGCCGATCAGCTACCTCCTGTTGGGTCATACCGTTGGCTTTTCTTAATGCGGCAATAAATTGACCTATTGTATTGTTTGCCATAGCAAATCCTCCTTTGAGATTTTTTTATTACAACCTCATTCTACCAAAACGTCACAGGAATAACAGCCCGTAAACCGAAAATCACTCCCGCAAAGTGAGAATTTACCCGAAAATCGCCCGAAATCTTCAAAAAGGCGGCGAAAATATGCAGCCTTGATAACCTTTTTCCCGAAAAACAAAAAGCAGCCGCAAGGATATCAAAAAAACCGCCGCTGCATTTTTCAAAAATAAAGTTTGTACCGAAGCTTCGATTAAAGTATGGACTATAGAGAACCTCTAATAACCTATCCTCTCAGCCGATTAAGGTCCTCCTCCACGGTAACCTTAACTCCCGACTTTTCCCCCTCGACTATTTTAACCTTTTTCCCCGCCCTGAAAAACATTCCGCACACATCGGTGGCGGCTTCCCTTTCCTCGGGAGAGATTAAGCTCCACACTTCCCTGAACAGTCCCAGCTTAAAGCATTGGGGAGTCTGCGCCAGAAACATTTCGCTTCTGAGAGGAGCGGCACAAACGAATCCGTCTCTGCACTGCAAAACCGTATCGGTGGCGGGAAGGGCGGCGCCGCTTGCTCCGTACTGCTCGGCAGCTTTTGCGCAGCTTATGAAGGCTTCCGCCGAAACAAGGGGGCGGGCGGCGTCATGAGTTATCATTATATCCTCGCCGCCGCCTGTTCTCAAAGCCCTTTCCGCCATAGCCGCCACCGTTTGGCTGCGGCTTTCTCCTCCCTCCGTAACCTCAACCCTGCCGTCGGCAAAAAGCTTTTTGCAGTAATCAATGTAATCGGGAGAAACCGCCACAAATATTTTTTCTATCTGAGGACATTTCAGCATTTCCTCAACGGAATACGCTATCAGGGGCTTTCCCTTTAACAAAACAAACTGCTTCGGCGTATCTCCTCCAAATCTTGTACCTTTTCCCGCCGCACAAATTCCACCAAAATACATAGCCGCTTACTTCCTTTTATTTTATTGCGTTTACCGTTATTGAATACCATAGCTTATTTTAGCCCTCAGTATTCGAAAAACGCTTTCATCAAGCCTGTTTTTGCTGATTTTTCCGCTTGTAATCCCTTTCATTAAAGCATTGTAGCAGGCGATGCCGTCACTTGTACAAAGCAAATCGTTGCCCGCCAAAAATGCGTCCGCATAAGGGTCTTTTGAATATTCCGCAATTGCGCCCATACCCAAATCATCAGTAACGATTATTCCGTCAAAGCCCAATTCCCTTAACGCCTTGTGAACCTCGGGGGCAAGGCTTGCAGGCACGGTCCCGTTATAGGCGGTAACAATATTATGATTAACCATTACCATAGGTGCGCCCGCCTCTATTCCCTTTTTAAAGGGAATAAAATCCTTTGTGATAAAGTCGTTTTCGGTGCGGTTATCCACAGCTATTCCCGTATGTGTGTCAACATTTGAACCGTAACCGGGAAAATGCTTTAAGCAGCACATTATACCCCTGCCCTTAAGCTCACTTACAAGCTCCGATATAACGTCCCCGGTTTCCTCCCAGCCCAAACCGCAGGTACGGTCGTAAATATAATCATATTCGTTTTCCGCCGTATCCGCCACAGGGGCAAGATTAAGATTAACTCCGCCCTTTTTCAGGATATCGGCCATTTTTGCGGCAAATTCGGAAATGTTCTTTGCTCCCTCTTTCAGAGGCGGCAAGGGGCTTTCCGAAAACTGAGAAAATTTGCTTATCCTTACCACCGAGCCTCCCTCTTCGTCGGCAGCAATAAAAGGAGCAATCAGAGAAAGCTCGGATAAAACCGTCTTCTTTTCCTTAATGCTGTTTTCGGTTTCATTCTGAAAATCCTTGGCGTACAGCGTATAACCGCCAAAGTGATATTTGCCCTGCAATTCCCCGGCGTTATCCGCATAACGACATAATATGACCTGTCCTATTTTTTCCTCAAGGCTCATCCGGGACAAAAACCGTAACGCCTTTTCATCCAACGGATCGGGAACGGTTGTTTGTTCCTCCGTGGTTACGGCAGGCTCAGTAACAGGGATTGAAGAAACGACAGACTCCGGTTCGGACAAAAAGCCGCCTTCGCTTATGCTTTGCTGCGAATTTATTTCCGACTTCGTTAACGGGGTCGATTCTTCCGAAAAATTACAGCCTCCTGCAAAAATAAGAGAAAAAAGAATAATCAAAAATAAGGAAAGCTTGATATTGTTTTTCATAATACTTAGAGCACCTCTAAAAATCTTGTTTGATCAAAAACGTGCGGAGCACAACCTTTGCCGCGTCAAACCTCCTTGCAAAGCATACAGCCTTTCTTCGTCGGCTTTCCTTGAAGCCGACCCACTCCACCCGTTTTTGCTTTTCAAACAGATTTTTAGAGGTGCCCCTTAGTTTTTTCAAACAAAAAATTATTATTCGGAAATCAATGCCGCAGCATATTTCTTCCAATTCCGGGACGAAATGCACTGCGGCTCTGAAATCCTATGTAATTAAATTCGCCGATTAAAGGAACGCCCCTTATTTCTCGTCATTTTCGCAGGTTCTGAAGGGGGCGAGAGGCAAACCGTTAATGCCGAAAATGTTCACATTGCCGTAATTTGTCCAGCAATACCTTGCATAAAGCGGCTCGGCAACCTCGGAGGAGGACAGGGTGATAACGCAGTCCTTTATCTTAACGTCGGCGGGCTTAAATTCCTTATCCGCTCCCGCTATTTCAAAGCCGAGGGACTTGTCCTCTCCCACATTTTCCTTTGCGGCGGCGTCCTCCTGCACCTTAAAGCCGAGACAATGCTTAAAATGCAGCTCCAATTCCCCGCCCTTTACAATGCACTCCCTGTACATGGGGCTGAATGCGGTATGCTCTAAATTCTTAAAGCCGTAAACGCCGTACAGTGCCTGAAGAGCAAGGCGGTGACCCACAGGCTCCTTTGCCTTGGGGTGAATTTCGTTAAATTCTCCGACGTCCAGCGCAACGGCGATTCCCGTATTCCTTAACGTCTGATAAGCCTTCATCTGAGCCTCTCGGATAAGGCACCAATGCTTATGGTCGCCGTCCGCCTTATAGCGGTGCATAGGCAGCTGCACAAACAGGAAGGGCAGCTCGTTGTCTCCCCAATCCTCTCTCCAAAGCCGAATAAGCTTTGTAAACAGCTTAAAGTAGGTTTTGGGACGGTGATCGTCGCTTTCGCCCTGATAGTATATAAATCCCCTTAAGGTATAAGGACATACTCTTTTTATCATCGAATGATAAAGAGCGGACGCCGACATAGGGTTATAATGATTGCAGGGGCCGGGGTAAAGATTTTTTCCGCAGTACTCCTGAACCTCCTCCCAGGTGCTGTCAAAGTGCTCAGAATAGAAAATAACGCTTTTACGGTTCCATTCGTCGCTGTAGGCGCAATAGTCCAGCCATTCCTTTTCCATTTCCTCTTCGGTTTTTCCCGCCGACTGCTTTTCAACGTCCAAAAGATATTCGTTTGTGTCCCTGTCGGCTTCGAGGCTCTCCCTGCTCATCCAATAGGAAGCGGAGGTGCCGCCCCAATTGCAGCCGATCACTCCCACCGTTACTCCTAATTTTTCGGCTAACTCTCTTGCAAAGAAATAGCCCACTGCCGACCAGCATTTTGCGCTTTCGCTGTCAAATTCCGCCCAGCAGGTATTATTTTCGCATTCGAAAAAGTCCTTGTCCCTGATATTCTTCTTGGGGGTGTAGTAAAATCTTACCCCGGGATTTTTATCCTTGGTCAATGCGTCCTTTTCCTTGCAGTTTTGCAGCTCCAGCTCCATATTGGACTGTCCGCCCGCAAGCCAAACCTCGCCGTAAGCCACGTTTGCAAAGGTTATTTCCTCCCCGCCGCAGGAAGCGGTAAGAGTATAGCCCGTTCCCGCAGGGTGAGGGGGCAGCTGCACCTGCCATCTTCCGTCTCTGACTCTGCCGACGGCTTTTTTCCCATCGGCGGAAACGGTTACCAATGCGCCGTCCTCCCCCGTTCCGAAAACACAAACGGTCTTTTCTCGCTGCAAAACCATATTATCGCTGAATATGGCAGCCGTTTTAAACTGTGACATTTTTTGCACCCTTTCTTATTTTACCCTTTATATTTACCCTTTCTTAACGGGTATATCTAATGTTAGTTATTCTATCGGTTATTTTTTAGTTCTTTTCATCAAGACCCCGCTCATATCCGCACTCCTCGTCGGCGCAGTAAATCTTTCCGTTTTTACCTGTCTTTTTAAAGAGGGTTTTTCCGCATTTGGGACATTTATCGGGGATAGGGGTGTCCCAAGTCATATAGTTGCAGTCCTTGTAATTCTCGCAGCCGAAAAAGGGCTTACCCTTTTTGGATTTTTTGGCAAGCATTTTACCGCCGCATTTGGGGCAAAAGCCGCCTGTTTCGTTTACGATGCGCTTTGTGTTTTTACATTCGGGAAATCCCGAGCAGCCCAAGAATTTTCCGTAAGGTCCTATCTTTATTACCATAGGCTTGCCGCAAAGCTCGCATACCTGATCGGTGGGCTCGTCGGGGATCTTGACCCGCTTTCCGTCCATATCCTTTTCGGCCTTTTCAAGCGTTTTGGCAAAATCCGAGTAGAAATCGCTTAAAACCTCTACCCACTCTTCCTTCCCCTCCTCGATTCTATCCAGGTCGTCTTCCATTTTGGCGGTAAACTTTACGTCCACTATATTCTTGAAATGATCCTCCAAAACATCCGTAATGGTATCGCCTAAGGCGGTGGGCTTAAGCTGCTTCTGCTCAAACTCCACATAGTGCCTGTCGAGAATAGTGGAAATGGTGGTGGCATAGGTGGAGGGTCTGCCGATGCCGTTTTCCTCCATAGCTTTAATAAGGCTTGCTTCGTTGTATCTGGGGGGCGGCTGGGTGAAATGCTGATTTCCCGTTATTTCTTCCGCAGTAAGCACCTCGCCCTCCGTTAATTTGGGGAGAGCTCCGCCGTTTTCCTCGTCGCCGTCGGAGGTCTCGGTGTACAGCTTTGTAAAGCCGTCGAACTTTACCGTATAGCCGTTAGCCTTAAAGGCGCAGTTTCCCGCCGCAACGGTTACGGCTACGGTATTAAGCTGTGCGTTCGCCATCTGGCTTGCAATAAACCTTTCCCATATAAGCTTATAAAGCTTATACTGATCTGTGGAAAGGCTGGATTTTATCTTTTGCGGAGTAAGGTCTATTGTGGAAGGACGAATTGCTTCATGGGCGTCCTGAGCGTCGTTCTTTGTTTTATAGGTTCTTGGCTTTTCGGGAAGATATTCCCGTCCGTAAGCACTCTTTATATGCTCCGCCGCCGCTGTTTTGGCTTCGTCGGAAATGCGCAGGCTGTCTGTTCTCATATAGGTGATAAGACCCACTGCGCCCTGTCCCTCGATCTCGATGCCCTCGTACAGCTCCTGAGCGGTTTTCATGGTGCGGCGGGAATTAAATCCCAAGCGGCGGTTAGCCTCCTGCTGCAGCGTGGAGGTGGTAAAGGGGGGCGCAGGCTGCTTTTTTCTGGCGGATTTTTTTATGCTTTCCACCTTGAACTCCTTGTCCTCAAGGTATTTTAAAATTTTGTCCGTTTCCTGCTTATCGTTTAGCTCCGCCTTCTGCCCGCCGATTTCGGCAAGCTTTACGGGAAAAGGCTTTTTGCTGTTCACGGAAGTCACCTTGCCGTCCACCGTCCAATACTCCTTGGGCACAAAGGCCTTTATCTCCTTTTCCCGATCCACTATAAGCTTTACCACCACCGACTGAACCCTGCCTGCGGAAAGTCCTCTTCTGACTTTTTTCCATAGAAAGGGGCTGAGCTTATAGCCCACTATGCGGTCGAGTATCCTTCTTGCCTGCTGTGCGTTGATAAGGTCGTTGTCAAGGCTTCGGGGGCTTTTCATACCGACTTCGACGCCGCTTTTGGTTATCTCCGAAAAGGTCACTCGGATAGGCTGACTTCCGTCAAGCCCCAACACCTCCGCCAAATGCCATGAAATAGCCTCCCCCTCTCTGTCGGGGTCGGTTGCAAGATAAACGGTATCGGACTTTTTAACATAGCCCTTAAGCTCCTTTATAAGCGCAGCCTTATCCTTTTTGTTTTCATACACAGGCTCAAAATTATGCTCTATATCAACGCTTAGCTTTGATTTGGGCAGATCTCTTATATGTCCTACGCATGCCACTACCTTATATTTGTTTCCCAAATATTTTTGAACTGTTTTCGCTTTGGAGGGCGACTCCAAAATTACTAAATCTGACAAGATTTTTCCTCCCGATCGTATCCCTTTGATACCGATTCTCATACAATTCGATCCCGCCGTCCCTTTGTGCCGCAGGGCGGCAGGCTCGGATTTGCTGCAAATAAATCTGCTGCAGCCTGTTCAAAATTTAAAATTACAGCATTCCAAGGAAATAATGCAAAATATAGCGGCAAGAGCAAATCACAAATCACAAATCGCAAACCGCACACGGCAAGGCGGAGGGCGAAAGCGCACCGCCGTCCGATGAACCGGACAACGCAGCTGTGCGTGATTTGAATTGCCGAAATGTGCTGCGGTATTTTCCGGGATTGCTACAGCATATTCAAAATCCGAATCTCCCAGGATTTTTCGTTACTTCGGGGTAATGCCCTCATTAAAGGCTTTTTTCTTTCCCCAATTCCCAGCAAATAACCGCCGCCGCTGCCGCCGCATTAAGGGATTCCGCACTCTTGATGGGTATATAAAGCTTTCCGCATCTGTCTGCTATCTGCGGAGCGACTCCGTGCCCCTCGTTGCCGATTATCACCGCCGTTTTCCTCGGAAAAACCAAATCCCCCAATTTCTGCGCCTCTTTGTCAAGCATTGCCGCATATATGGCAAAGCCCTTTTCCCTTGCCCTGTCGATTACATCTAAAAGGGAGAGCTGAGAAAAGGGAAGGCGAAAAATGCTTCCCATAGAGGCTCTGAGGGTTTTCGGCGACCAGGGATCGGCGCAGCCCTCGCCCAAAACCGCTCCCTGTATGCCCAACGCTTCGGCGGTTCTTATCATAGTGCCCAGGTTTCCCGAATCCTGAACGCAGTCTAACATTAAAATTTTATCATTCGATAATATTCTATCAAGATTTTCGGATTTGTCAAGGACTTTTCCCGCAATAAATATCCCTTGAGGAGATTTTTGTTCGCTTATGCTTTGATAAACATCGTTGGAAACGGTGTAAACGGTACATTTATCCTCCAAAAGCCCTGCCGCTTCGGGAATTTTTTCCGCCGCCCCGACGCTTATGAGGGCGTATTCTATCGCCATTCCCGCCTTTACCGCTTCTTCCGCAAGCTTAAAGCCCTCGACGGCGAACAGGCCCTCCCTGTCTCTTATCTTTTTTTCCGACAGCAGCCGCCTGCTTCTTATTACCGTTTCGTTTTTCCTTGATGTTATTATCATTTGACAACTTCCTTATTGTGTGATATTCTTATCTAAAAAGCTGTGCGCAATGCCCCGCAGGGGCGGCGGGTTTCATTCGCCCTTCGGCGGGGATCGGGTTCCCCGCTGAAACCCCGAGGGGCTTACCCCTCGGATTTGTCATAAATTCGCAGGACTGCCCTCATTGAATTTTTATGCAGCTTTGCCGTAACTATGTATAATTAAAATGCGACGTCCCCCGCCTGCAGACAGGCTGAACATTCAATGAGGGGCAACGCACCGAA
>DNUB01000323.1 GCA_003508605.1 Oscillospiraceae bacterium
GCTGTCATTAAAATTGTTGTGCGGATGGAGTTTGGGGCGGCTTGGGAAATATTGTGCAAATTAGGATGGACTACAAATTTGTCAAAGGGGAATTTTCCTCTCCCTTGTGTTTGTCTTTGGGCGGCGTTTGCGTCAACGCTTTGGGGCTAACACTTTCACCTCCTTGTGAAACCTTTTGGTTTCACCCTAAGAACCCCTTCCTTATCCACTCTCCCCTCTTTCCCTTTCCCCGCTTTGGACGTTGGTGGTTGAGGGGGTGTTTTTTTCTTGGTAGGGTTTTTGCTTTTTTGTCCGTTGGTGTGGTCATTAAAACTGTTGTGCTGGTGGGGTTTGGGGCGGGTCTTGGTGAATAGTGCATTATTTTTTGTCCTTCTGTTCTGTTTTGGCAGACTTTTTATTTTATGTTTTTACGGTTTTGGAAGTTGAATTTATAAAAGCAAATTTACGCAAAGACCGTGCAATGTTTTACAAATTCTTACCGTCAAAATTCATATCAAAATATTGACAAACCTTTTGGCAAACTGTATAATATAATCAAAATCATTTGTCCCCCGCCTTTTGCCATAAGCAAAAGGCAAAGGGCGGGTTCCATTCAGTCCTTCAGCGGGAATCGGGTCCCCCACTGAAGCCCTGAGGGGCTTGCGCCACGGTTTTTTCATAAATTCGGGGCACTGCCCTTATTGAATAAATTACATTACAGAAAAGTCAAAGGAATATAAAATGGAAAACGGAATAAAAAACACCGTCACAGTCACCGTAACCGAAAGGGATACGGCTCTTTCCCACGGCAGCGGCACTCTAAGGGTATACGCTACGCCAGCCATGGCGGCTTTGATGGAAAGCACAGCTATGGACAGCGTTTCGCCCTTTCTTGCCGAGGGAGAGACTACCGTCGGCACGGCTCTTGACATAAGGCATTTAAGCGCAACCCCGGTCGGCTGCACCGTTACCTGCGAAAGTGAGCTTACGGAAATTGACGGCAGACGGCTTGTGTTTAAGGTAAGGGTCAGCGACGTCGGCGGACTTATCGGCGAGGGAACCCATGAGCGTTTTATTATTTCCGCGGAAAAATTTATGGATAAGGCTGAGAGCAAATTAAGCAATAAATAAAATAAGTTAGAAAGAGATGAAGCAAAATGAGAAACAAAGTTTTTTATCTTAACAACGAAAAAACCGCATTGTTAAAGGCTTATCTTTTGGACAAGGTGGAAAGCATTCCCTTTGGAAACGCAAGGCCCGCAATTTTGATTTTCCCCGGCGGAGGCTACGAATTTTGCTCCGAGCGTGAAGCGGAGCCTATTGCAATGCGCTATCTTGCAGAGGGCTATAATGCGTTTATACTGTACTATTCCTGCAACAGAAGGTTCCCCGTTCCCATCATTAACGCCGCTTACGCCATGTACAAGATCAGGGCAAGAGCCGAGGAGTTTAACATCGATCCCGACAAAATTGCAGTTTGGGGTGCAAGTGCGGGGGGACATTTAGCCGGCTGTCTTGCCACCATGTGGGGCGACCCCTCCATTGTCAATGCGGTAGGCTGCGAGCCTGCGGATATCCGTCCCAATGCGGCGATTCTGAACTACCCGGTAATAAGCGGAATCACATCGCCTCATAAGGGCAGCTTTAACGTGCTTTTGGGAGAAGAGCCTACCTCCTCCCAGCTTTCCAGACTTTCTCTCGAAAACAGAGTAACGCCCAAAACTCCCCCCTGCTTCATATGGTGCACCGCCAACGACGACTGCGTTTCCGCCCACAACAGCCTTGTTTTCGCAAAGGCCTGCGTTTCGAATAAAGTGCCCTGCGAGCTGCATATGTTTGACGAGGGTCCTCACGGACTTTCCGACTGCTCAAAAAATACGGGCTGGAACGAGTATTTTTACAACGATAACTGCAAGCAGTGGATAAATATGTCGGTAAAGTTTTTGGAAAAATATATGAAAATATGAAGGATATATCCGAGTAATAATGATAGTAAGAACAAAGTACAGGCTTTATCAGTTTGTTTTGGAATGGGTCACATTGGGAGCGGCGGTTTTATGGCTGGTTGCCGCTCTTATTTTGCTGAATAATTACTGTGATCAGGAAAACGAAATTCTCAAAAGAAACCTGCTGATGATGAGCATAATAACGGACGTTCTGGCTTATTTGGGTTTTACCTATATGAGCTTTCTCCCTCACGGCAACGGACTGATAAAAAACAAACGTTATCAGCAGGAGGACAAAAAATATCAGTACAAAAGAGAAAGTGCGCTGAGAACCTTTGCGCTGGCGGCAAAGATAGTATCTGTCCTTATTTGCATATTTATGGGACTATACAAGTATATATTTCTTTAATAAAACAATAAAAATAACAAAGAAGGAACTGAAAAATGGAAAAAAAGCCCTTTATTACTAAGGAAAAAATCGAGGAAATAGTAAAAAAATACCCTACTCCCTTTCACATTTACGACGAACAGGGCATCAGGGAAAATGCAAGGCGGCTTAAAGCGGCTTTTGCGTGGAACAGGGGATTTCGTGAATATTTTGCGGTAAAAGCCACTCCAAACCCTTTTATTATGGAAATACTTATGGAAGAGGGCTGCGGCTTTGACTGCTCCTCCTATACCGAGCTTATGCTTTCCGACAGAGTGGGGGCTAAGGGCGAAGACATTATGTTCAGCTCCAACGCAACTCCCGACGAGGATTTTCTTATGGCAAGAAGGTTAGGTGCGCAGATAAACCTTGACGATTTCACTCATATAGACATACTCGATAAGCTTTGCGGCATTCCCGAAACCATTAGCTGCCGCTATAATCCGGGAGGAGAATTTAAAACGTCGGAAACGGGCAATGTTATGGATACGCCTAAGGACGCAAAGTACGGCTTTACCCACGATCAGATGATCGAGGGCTACAAGCTCCTGAAGGAAAAGGGCGCAAAGCGGTTTGGCATGCATGCCTTCCTTGCAAGCAATACTCTTACAAACGATTATTATCCCACTTTGGCGGAGATAATGTTCAAAACGGCGGTTGAAATAAAGGAAAAAGCAGGGGTTTCCTTAAGCTTTATCAATCTTTCGGGAGGAATAGGAGTAGACTATCGCCCCGAACAGCCCGCAAACGATATCGGGGTTATAGGAAAAAAAGTCGAAGAGGTTTACAACAAGGTTTTGGTTCCTGCGGGACTTGGCGATGTTGCGATTTATACCGAGCTGGGCCGCTTTATGCTTGCTCCTTACGGTCACCTGGTTGCAAGGGCTATCCGTGAAAAGCATATTTATAAGGAATATATAGGACTTGACGCCTGCGCCGCTAACCTTATGCGTCCCGCCATTTACGGCTCATATCACCATATAACCGTTGCGGGAAAAGAAAATCAGCCCTGCAGCTGCAAGTACGACATAACGGGCGGTCTTTGCGAAAACTGCGATAAATTTGCCGTTGACAGACTGCTGCCCAAAATCGATATGGGAGATTATATAATTATTCACGACACAGGAGCGCATGGCTTTTCTATGGGCTATAACTACAACGGCAAGCTCAGAAGCTCGGAGATACTGTTAAAGCCCGACGGAAGCTTTAAGCTTATAAGAAGAGCGGAAACGCCAAAGGATTATTTTGCTACCTTTGATTTTGACGAAAAATATAAGTTTTGATAGCTTTTTAAACGATAGCCCCGGAGCCTCGTCTTTTTCTGCTTACAAAAGGCATAGCCCGGGTAGGCGGCTGTTTGATTTGGACGGATACCGCCGCATTTGTGAGGAGTCAGATTATTTGTCGGTTCTTTGACGAGGATTAAATGACGAGGATTAAATCCCCATCGGAATCCGGGGAGGGCTTGCGCACTCGGGTTTTATCATAAATTCGGCACACTGTCCCCCATTAAATAAATTTATTCGATATATTTTAAGGTGAACAATATGGTAAAAAACTACTCGGAATTTTGCAGTGAGCTTTTAAAAAGCGGCTTTTCCATGGGCGGCGGCAACGACAAGGGCATATATGCGGTAATCCCCTTCGACTGGAAGCAAGCCCCCGAAGACACCCCCGTGCGCTGGCATACGGGAGAACCCGACACCGACCCTTGGGAATGGAGAATAAGGGTTTTAAACGAGCGTGACGATATTGCCTATGCAAAGGTATTTTTTAAGTCAAGCGGATATATCACAAAAAAATGGTATTCCCGCTTCCTCAGCGTAAGGCGAAAGGGCAGGGATTATAAGACCATGCGTTCCGAGGGAGAAATAAGCGAATTTGCGGACAGGGTCTATGATGTTATCTCACGCTATGACGGAATCCCTATGCATGAGATAAAAGCCTTGGGCGGCTTCTCCTCGCAGGACAAGTCCGATTTTGACAAGGCCGTTGTGGAGCTGCAAATGAAGATGCTTATAACCATGTGCGGTTCGGCACGGAAACGCAGTAAGCAGGGCGAGGAATTTGGCTGGAGCAGCACGGTGTTGTGCACCGCAGAGGAATTTTGGCGCAGTGAGGTCGAAAAAGCCGCAAAGCTTGACCCCGATGAAAGCTATGAGAAGATAAGAAAGCAGATTTTAAAGCTTAATCCTTCCGCAGAGGAGAAGAAAATCAAAAGATTTATTTTGGGTTAAAACCGAATTTGCCGTGCCGATTTTTCACTGTCTTAATTTTCACTGCCTAAAAAAGTATTGAGATAGTTTTTTGCACCCCCTATGTCTGTTACCGAAAGGCTGTTACTTCAGCGATCCCTTTTTAATGTTGGCATTAAAGGGATCGTTTTGAATTTCAGCGGCCTTGCAACGGTAATTTTTTTATTTTGCCGCATAAAGTTTTTGCAAAATGTGCCGATATAAAATACAGAGCATATGTATATTCATTAAACCAAAAGGAGGAAGCCTGATGAACGGCATTAACGCTTCGGTAAACAGCGCAATAAGCAATTATCGCCGCATATACGGCGGCACAAAATGCACCGCATTTGACAATAACAGCCGCACACAGCAGACAGCCTCCGAGGAAAGGGCGAACACCCTGAAAAGAAGCTGTGACGGCTTTGAAAACATACGGGAAAAATATTACGGAGCAAATAAAAGCGGCGAAGGCTTCCGTAATGCAGTCGGCTTGCAGGCTCAGGGAAATTGTACCGGCAGAAGAAGATACGACGGCTTTGATTCGCCTGTTTCGTCCGTAACCGAAAATAACGGCACGGCAAAGCCCTCCAATACCGATAAGGCGGATTTTACCCTTTATGACGACGAAGAAAAAAAGGCAAGGGAGCTGGCGGCCGCCTATGAATATTTCAGAAAAGCCGCAGCCGGCAGCGGTTATACGGTGGTTCGCTGCGGAAGCGACAGCAGCCTTTATTCCTACGGTATAAGGTTCGGAAAAAAATCCGTCATTATGATAGATCCGGAGTTTATGAATACCATAAGGGACGATCCCGAAATGCTTAAAAAATACGCCGATGAAATCGAAACCATGAAAAAGCTCGACAAGCAGTTTGAAAGAAGCTGTAAGCAAAAGGGCAAGACCATTGTTTCAAGGGGCTGGAAAATAGAAAAGGACGGCTCGATAAGCAGCTGGTCGGTGGTTAAAACCGAAAGGAAAGCCACCAAGGGCAATTTGGAGCGTATGAGGGAAACACAGGATAAGCTTTTGAAGAAAAAAGCAAAAAAGAAAAAGGAACAGGCGAAATTAGAGGAAAAACGCAGCAAGCGAAGAGAAGAAAAGCTGCGCCTCGAGGGAAAGAAAAAATCCGCCATGAGGGAAAACATCAAGCGGAAAACCAAAAAAGCCAAAATTTACGAATTTAACAGAATTGTGCCTAAATCCAATCCCAATAAAACCATTACCTCTATCTCCGTTTCCTGCGGAAGCTCGCCCTCATTGCTTAATACAAAAGGAAAGTAAGGAAGCTTTGGGGCAGCTTAAATAGAGTTCGGCGGTTATGTTTAATTGGCAAATTGCACAAAACAAGCATTAAAAAAACACATTTTGCGGTAAAAGCTACAAAATTTTTCTCGGGTAAAGGGAAAATATTGACTTTTACCGCTTTTTTGTTTATAATAATAAAGCTTGTGCAGGAGTAGTATGCCATTTTGACATATGTCACTGCATAAAGCAAAAAATTAACAGGAGGTGTAACTGAATTGCCAACCTTTAATCAGCTTGTAAGAAAAGGCAGAGAGTTATCCACTAAGAAGTCTAAGGCACCTGCTTTGCAGAAAAACCTTAACACTTTGAAGAAGGAAACCAACGATATGCCTTCTCCTCAGAAGCGCGGTGTCTGCACGGCAGTAAGAACAAGTACCCCCAAAAAGCCTAACTCCGCAATGCGCAAGATTGCCAGAGTAAGACTTTCCAACGGTTACGAGGTTACCGCTTACATTCCCGGAATCGGACATAAGCTTCAGGAGCACAGCGTTGTTCTTAT
>DNUB01000067.1:0-710 GCA_003508605.1 Oscillospiraceae bacterium
GGGGCAATAAAATGAATTTTTATGATTTGACCAAAAAGCAATTAGAGGAATATTTTACCTTGCAGGGGGAAAACAGTGCAAAGGCGGAAATACTATTTAAAGCCGTTTATCGGAATAAGAAAAACATACGGGAAATAACCGAATTAAGCCAAAGGACAAGGGACAAAATTCTAAAGGATTTTTCCTTTTCGCTGCCACGGGTAATAACAATGCGGGACGGAGGCGATACGGCAAAGGCTCTGGTCGAATTGTCGGACGGAAGCAGGGTTGAAACGGTTCTTATGCGCCACAGCTTTGGAGCGGGTATTTGCGTTTCAACGCAGGTGGGCTGCGCTATGAGCTGTGCGTTTTGTCAAAGCGGGAAACTGAAAAAAAGAAGAAATCTGACTGTGGGTGAAATGGTTTCACAAGTAATGGTTATGTCAAAAGAAAATGAGATAAATCATATTTCGGTTATGGGAATAGGCGAGCCCTTGGATAATTTTGACAATGTTAAGGCTTTTTTGGAGATAGTATCCTCGCCCTACGGTTTTGCCTTCGGCGGCAGGCATATAACCGTTTCCACCTGCGGTATCGTTCCCATGATAAGAAGGCTTGCGGAAATAAACTGCGGCTTTAACCTTGCAGTCAGTCTACATGCGCCCAACGATGAAATAAGAAGCAGGCTTATGCCCGTTAATAGGCGGTGGGGGATTGACGAGCTTATATCG
>DNUB01000067.1:1006-2029 GCA_003508605.1 Oscillospiraceae bacterium
AGGTAAAGCAATATTCACAAAAAGAAAAAAAGAGAATTGCCTTCGAATATATTCTCCTGGACGGAATTAACGACAGCAGGGAACAGGCCGAGGAGCTGGCTTTGCTGATAAGAGGAATAGACTGCTTTGTAAATCTTATTCCCTACAATCAAACCGAATCCTCCGATTTTAGACCCTCAGCCCGTTCCGACGATTTTTTCAGAGAGCTGAAGGGAATGGGAGTAAACGCAATCTTCAGAAGAAAATTCGGAAGCGGGATAAATGCAGCCTGCGGTCAGTTAAGCTCACAGTATGATTGACGGTTTAGATAAATTGTGGTAAAATATGAAAAGGAATATCGGCAGTTCTGTATAGGAAATTGCATTTAAAAAGCTATTAAAAGAAAGGAAAATAAAAAATGAGTGAATGTACACACGATTGTTCTTCCTGCGGCGAAAGCTGCCCCTCCAGAACGCAGCCTGAGGATTTTAGGGAAAAGCCTCACGAGCTTAGCAAAATTAAAAAGATTTTTGCCGTTGTCAGCGGAAAGGGCGGCGTCGGAAAAAGTATGGTCACGTCTATGTTAGCTGCGCACTCAAACCGTATGGGGCACAGTACGGCTATTCTTGACGCCGATATCACAGGACCGTCTATACCTCAGATATTCGGTATTAAGGGCAGGGCTCAGGGAGATGAAACAGGGATAATTCCCGCAAAATCGGAAAAAGGAATAGGCATAATGTCCCTTAATTTGCTTCTGGAACACACCACAGATCCGGTTATATGGAGAGGCCCCGTTATTGCGGGAGTGGTAAAGCAATTCTGGACCGACGTTATTTGGGGCGATGTGGATTATATGTTTATCGATATGCCTCCGGGAACGGGAGATGTTCCTTTGACGGTTTTCCAATCCGTTCCGGTTGACGGAATAATTGTGGTAACCAGTCCTCAGGAGCTTGTTTCTATGATTGTCGAAAAAGCCGTAAATATGGCAAATGCCATGAAAGTGCCTGTTTTGGGCATTGTTGAAAATATGAGCTATTT
>DNUB01000067.1:2259-2930 GCA_003508605.1 Oscillospiraceae bacterium
ATTGTTGAAAATATGAGCTATTTTAAATGCGACGGCTGCGGAAAAGAGCATAGCATTTTCGGCGAAAGCCATATTGATGCGGTGTCAAAAAAATTCGGCATAAAATCATACTGCCGTTTGCCCATAAATCCTCAGATTGCCGCCATGGCAGATAAGGGTAAGGGCGATGAAATGAGCGATGATGTATTAAGCGAATTTTTTGATAAGATAATAGATTGATACAATAAAAAACCGCTGCGGCCTTAAAGGTTACAGCGGTTTTTGTCTGTTGTGGGCGAGTTATACAATTCTGTATGAAAGCTGTCCCTGCTTAGCGATACCTATCTTTTTTGATTTATAAACTTGTCTAAAAGCCTGCCAACCTCCTTTATATCAATCGGCTTAGCTATATGAGCGTTCATACCGCTGTCAAGACATCTTTTGATATCATCGGAAAATGCGTCTGCCGTCATTGCAATGATGGGCAGGGAAGAATCGGGGCGATCGAGGCGTCGAATAGCTTCCGTAGCCTCTAAGCCTGTCATAACGGGCATTCTCACGTCCATTAAAACAGCTCTGTAATAACCGACTTCGGAATTATTCAGCATATCGACACAGACTTTACCGTTTTCGGCGTGCTCTAAAACAAGACCCAATTCCTCGGTCAAAAGCTCGTTGGCGATTTCCCAGTT
>DNUB01000067.1:3265-5521 GCA_003508605.1 Oscillospiraceae bacterium
GTTGGCGATTTCCCAGTTAAGCTCGTTATCCTCCGCCACAAGTATGCGCATACCTTTAAGATCGGTTTTTTCTTTGGGAGCTTCCTTCGGATATTCCTCGTTTTGTCCTGTATATTGGCGCAGACCGTGATATAATGTCGACTTGAACAGGGGCTTTGAAATGAATCCCTTAACTCCGGCGTTTCGTGCATCGTCCTCGATTTCTCCCCAATCGTAGGCGGAAATCAGAATAATGGAAACATCATCGCCAAGAATCTCGGTAATTTTTCGAGCCGTTTCGATACCGTCAATTCCGGGAAGCTTCCAATCCAATAAAATAATCTGATAATCTCTGTTTTTGTTGTGCCGTTCCATTATTTTCTTTAATGCGCTTTCACCGTCAAAGGTGTATTCGGCATTTACGCCTATTTCCTTTAATGATTTAACGGCTCCCGTACAAAGCAGCTCGTCATCGTCTACCACCAGCATATCCCAGTTGGGAAGCATCATATCCTCGTCATTATCCGAGGCCTTTTCCAAATCCACAGTCACACGGAAGGTACTGCCCTTTCCCAGCTCGCTCTCGATCTCTATAGTGCCCTTCATAGCGTCTACAATATACTTTGTGATAGCCATACCGAGCCCCGTGCCCTCTGTTTTGTGCACCCTTTTATTATCCTCTCTTGCAAAGGAATCAAAGATTTTTGCTTTAAAATCCGGAGACATTCCTATGCCGTTATCCTTTACAGTAAAATGCACACGTACATAAGCGTCGCCCAAAGGCGAATCTTCCTCATAAAGGGTAGTTTCAATTATTCCCTCGTCGGGAGTGAACTTAATGGCGTTGGAAAGTAAATTCAGCACCACCTGATTAAGTCTGACGCTGTCACAAAAAACATTTTCGGTTTTTATATCGTGAATATAAACGTCAAATTTCTGCCTTTTGCTTTTGATTTGAGGCTGTACTATATTAACGAGATTATCCATAACCTCCCGAAGCGAAACCTTGTCCATATTTAAGGTCATTTTTCCGCTTTCTATTTTCGACATATCGAGAATGTCGTTTATCAAGCCTAAAAGGTGCTTGCTTGAAAGAGAAATCTTTTTAAGGCACGCACCGATTTGCTGCTCGTCGCCTATATGTGCGGCAGCAATAGCGGTCATACCGACAATGGCGTTCATAGGCGTGCGTATGTCGTGGCTCATATTTGACAGAAACTCGCTTTTGGCTCTGTTCGCTCTTGTCGCCTCTTCCTTAGAAGCCTCGATTTCAATTATCTGTTTTTTGGTTTTCTTGGAATATATAATAAATATTACAGTAAAGCATGTAATAATTACGCCTAAAGAAAGCATAAAGAAAACAATTCTTTCCGACTCGAATTTATTCATCAGGCTGTCTATTTCGCCGTAAGGCATAACGGTCGCCAAATACCATTCGGAATAGTTTAAGTGAGTGCAGTAGAGGGTGCGGGTTTCACCTTCATAGGAATAAGCCGTAAAATAGTTTTGGTTTTTATCCATTGCCTCCTTGATCTCGGTTACGTATTGTTCCGAGTTCTTGCCGTTGTAATTGTCATAATGAAGCCTTATACGATCAAAATAGTTATCCTCTTTTACATTTGCGCTTCGGATAATAAAACTGCCGTCATGTCGGATTATATGAGAATAAGTAAGGGTATCCGAATCATCGATATCAAGTGACAGAATATAGTCTATATAGCTTACGGGAAAGCCCGCCAAAAGGCTTATGCTGGTCATACCGTTTTTTGTCGGGTACGGCGCATGCACTCCCACTATGATTATATCCTCGTCTAAAGTATTCTTTCCGATAGCAACCTTTTTTTCTCCCGCCCTCATCGATTTCATGAAAGGATCCGGGTCGGCAAGCCGTATCTGCTCTCCGAAGATCATTTCTATATCGCCGTTGTCGGAAAGCAGTGCCATACATTCAAAATCCCTTACTTTTCCCTCGTATTCCAATGTTTCATTCAGCTTGTCTTTATATTCGGGCTTTGACACATAGTCATTTTTTGTAATTGTTTCAAGCTGCTTGAGCATAAAGTCAATGGTAGTGCCGAAATGCATCGAAATTTCTTCGCTTATGCCCTGCATATAAAGATTTCCGAGTTCGGTTATAACGGCTTCGCTTTTATTGGATAAAGCCAATGTGAACATAGTCATTGAAATAACCGAAATGGCTATAATTATAACAAAGCTCATTATTAAAAACCTTGCAGAATGATTTTTTGTTTTACTTTTATCCATTTATATAACCTT
>DNUB01000067.1:5799-6013 GCA_003508605.1 Oscillospiraceae bacterium
CATAAATTCGGGGCGTTGCCCCTCTTTGAAAGAAAATTTAGGCTGTACTGTACGGTTGCCCGCTAACGTATTTGCCGTTTGCCGGATTGTACCGATGCTCCCCGAGACAGAACAGTATTCCATCGTCAAGCTTAAACGATCCGGCGGAAATCCGACGACGCCGTCACAGAGCGGTGATTGTGCGGCGCTCCCTAAAAGGAAAGCCTTGCTTGAG
>DNUB01000263.1:0-3266 GCA_003508605.1 Oscillospiraceae bacterium
TCATAAATCCCCTCTAAGACCCCTTTCATTCCGAAAAAGAAAGGTTGGGACTTTTTCGACAGCACATAACTCTCCTTTTTATTTTTATAATAACAAGCTATAAAAGGGAGAGTTATGTACTATATAATTTTGCGAAGGACAATGCTTCGGCATATGAGAAGCCTTGAAGCGTAATGAAGGGTGAGAAGCTTTAATGCTTTGATTAAAGAATAATACAAATAAGTCCGCCGCAGCCGTCATTTATGATACGCTGTATAGTTTCCTGAAGCTTTTGCCTTGCGTCGGCCGGCATACGGTAAAGCTTGTTATGAAGCCCCTCAGTAACCAATTCGTGAAGTGACTTTCCAAAAATATTGCTTTCCCATATCTTTGAAGGATTTTCCTCAAACTCCTTAAGCAAATATTTTACCAGTTCCTCGCTTTGCCGCTCCGTACCGACTATCGGAGATACCTCGGTATTTATTTTTGCGCTCATCATATGAATTGATGTGGATTCCGCTCTCAGCCTTACGCCGTATTTTCCCCCCTGCTTTACTATTTCGGGCTCTTCAAGGGTAAGCTCATCAAGACTCGGCATAACGATACCGTAGCCTGTTGCCTCCACCTCGTCCAATGCGCTCTTTACCTTTTCATATTTTTTCTTTATTGCCGCAAGCTCAATCATACAAGGCATAAGGTCGCTTTCGTCCTTTATGTCAAGTCCCGTGGTTTCGCCTAAGACACGATAGAACAAATCTCCTGCAAGTTCTACCTTTATATAGCCTGCGCCTATGCCTAAATCCACATTTTCCACATTGCAGTCTGTAATATATTCGTTTTCCGACAGCTTACAGGATACTCCCTTTACCTCACCGATATTGGTTATTCCCGCTGCGGATTTTTTCAGTGCGCTGAATATCTCGTTTTTAAGCCAATGTCCTTTTTCAAGAGCGGTAAGCCATTTGGGTATTTTAATATTGATTTCCTTAACGGGAAACTGTAAAAGAACCTCTGCCAAAAGGTCTTTTATATCGCGCTCCGTAACCTCTAAGCAGTTTAAGGGTATTACAGGCTTTTGGTATTTTTCTGTAAGCTCCGCCGCAAGTGCTTTGCTCTGCTCGGAATCCGGATTCTGACAGTTCAGCACTACCACAAATGGCTTATGTATAAGACTAAGCTCGTCTATAACCCTTTGCTCCGCTTCTGCATACTCGTCTCTGGGAATATCGGTGATACTGCCGTCGGTGGTTATTACCAAGCCTATGGTGGAATGCTCGTTTATAACTTTTTGAGTTCCCACCTCGGCCGCCATATTAAAGGGCACTTCGGTATTGAACCAAGGTGTTTTCACCATTCGGGGCATTTCGTTTTCAATGTAGCCTATCGAGCTGGGTACAATATAACCCACACAGTCAATAAGCCTTACGTTCATGGAGATGTTGTCCTCCACCTCTATGGTTATTCCCTGCTCCGGCACAAATTTCGGCTCTGTCGTCATTATGGTCTTTCCTGCCGCAGACTGAGGAAGCTCGTCAATAGCCCTTTCCTTGCGGAACTCATTGTTTATGGAGGGAATAACAAGGGTTTTCATAAATCTGCTGATAAAAGTGGATTTTCCCGAACGAACCGGACCCACCACCCCGATATAAATGTTGCCCTCCGTTCTTTTGGCAATGCTTTGATATATAGAATTTGTCATATTTCCTCCCCCTTAAACAATAGGAATAAGCAGCAAGCAGGGCTCTGACAGTGTTTCTTCCTCTAATTCATTTTCTTCCCTTATGGCTTCCGGCTTGGTATTGTATCTCTTGGCTATGGCAAACACGCTTTCCTTTTCTTCCGCATAATACATTTTAAGTGCATATTCGGTGCTTTTCTCTTTCGGCTTATCGGAATCTAAAATCACATCTTCAATGATCTGTACATTTTTTACTTTGCTGATAATGCCGTTTAAGGAAATTGTAATTCTTAATTCCGCTGTCGAATCGCCGTTTATGTTAAAGCTTACATCGGTTATCTGCGTGCTTTGATCAATTACACAGTTATCATCGTTAAAGCCGCACTCACAGGAAAGCTCAACCGCCTCGCTTTTTTCAATAAAAACAGGTGTGCCCGTATCGGAAAGCCTGCCTATTGCCTGAGAAACCAGCTGCCCCAAAATAATCAGAGAGCCTTCACCGTTAAACCTGCAGCTTACTCCCGTCAAATCGCAGCGGCAGTCAAATATTTCCTCTAAGCTGCCCTCCTTGCATTCCAATGAGGTTTTATGGGTTAGCTGCTTCTGTATTTGTACGGGCGAGTATTCGGCTTTTACCGCTGCTTTGGTAAAATCTGTTTCATATTCGGTGGAGAACAAATCGGTTAATACCGAAACGCTTGTGTCCTTGCTGGCGGTTATTTTACAGTCGACAGTCAAATCACAGCCTAATATCCTGCTTTCTCCGCTGTCGCTTGGCTTTATTTCAAGTCCGCAGTCCATAACCCTTATGTCGGCGCAGCAGCTGTAGGTATCGTCAAGACCGTCAATATCAATTATTCTGCTTATGGGGATTGCCGCTTCCATCACCTCGGTATCCTGCGTTTCCTCGTCAACCTTAACAAGATACAGCGCCTTAACCTTCGCCTCGCCCTTTATTACCGCTTTTCCCGCAATTACCTTGATATCGTTTATTACCGCATAAGCGTCCGTATGGATAATTCCCGATATTCCGCCCTTGCCCGTACCTGTTTCAATATCCTCTCTTATAACAAACTGTCCCCCGCCTATCAGCTTATTTCCGCAATAGGAAAGGATTTCCGACTTGGTTTCCAGATTATCCGCATCGCTGATTATTTCTACCGTCCTTTGTGCGTATGCCTTTATTTTACAGCTTACAGCACCTCTTACGTCAAAGCGTCTGCCGCTTACGGCACGGCAATTTGAGTAATCGGTTTTTGTCTGAATAGATACGCTCGCCCTATCCGCCGCCTTAGTAAGCTCCAGCGTTTTTGAATAAGTATACTTTTGCTCCACGCAATGGATATTTACGCAATCCTCCGCAAGATAAAGGATTTTAATAAGTACCGCTCCGTCAATAAAAAGCTGGCTGCCTGATATGCTGTAGGAGGATATGCCGGGAGTGAGACTGCACCTAAGTATCTTGAATATATCCGGGTAATAGTCGGGCAGAACATAATCAAATTCCACCCCTTGCTCCGTCTGCCCGTCATATATCACTTCGTTAAGGAATACAGGCTCTTTTTTCAATTGAAGTTCCATGAATGATCTTTCCTTTCCTTCGATTTTT
>DNUB01000263.1:3516-3879 GCA_003508605.1 Oscillospiraceae bacterium
TGAAATATATTAAGGCAGCTCCGATGCCTTTTGTCAAAGAAAATATATTCAACGGCAGGACAGTTTATGACAAGCAGAGCAAACTATCGGAAACTTTTACGGCAGCTTTGTACTTCTGTGAACTATATACTCGTTAAAACAATAAATATCCCGCCGCCTTTTCCGATACCAAAGGCGGCGGGTAATCAAATGTTAAGGCAATACCGCACAAAAACAGCACTTTGCGCTTTGTACATCATTTGCTTGCATCTTTTCCGTCAGATGAAGAATGTGAATAGGGTAAAAGCTCTGTCTCTTTGCATTTATTAAAAAACATCCGCCTACTTGACATTTAAACACATAATGCGTATAATAGTAATGTTT
>DNUB01000103.1:0-4404 GCA_003508605.1 Oscillospiraceae bacterium
TTCAAAAAGCCAAACGCAGTAAAAAAAGCCAACGCAGTAAAAAAGCCAAACTTCGGATACTTGAAAAATTTACCGTTTACTGATATAATAGTGAAAGCGTGTTCACATAAAAGAACCGTGCCGAGCTTAATCTGAACACGATCTAATTGAAAAGCAGCTGCAAATTGGAGAATATAAAAAATGAAAACGACAGAATTATTTAAAACTAAGACGACGCTTTCCTTCGAGGTGTTCCCTCCAAAGCCCACATCGGACGAATCCGTTATTTATAAGGCTTTAGACGGAATGTCCCTGCTTAAGCCCGATTTTATAAGCGTCACCTACGGTGCGGGCGGCGGTGCCAACTGCAAAAAATCGGTTCAGATCGCATCGGACATAAAGCATAAATACCGCATAGAAAGCGTTGCCCATCTTCCCTGCGTCGCATTAAGCGAGGAAAACGCTTCATCTGTGCTTGAACAGCTTCAGGCGGCGGGCATTGAAAATATTTTGGCACTCAGAGGGGATATTACTCCCGAGATTGTACCTGACGGAAGGTTTAAGCACGCCGACGAGCTTATAAGCTTTATAGCGGAAAAATACGATTTTAACATAATTGCCGCCTGCTATCCCGAGGGACATGTTGAAAGCGGCAGTCTTGACGAGGATATCGCATATTTGAAGCACAAGGTGGACTGCGGCGCAAGTCAGCTTATTACCCAGCTTTTTCTTGATAACCGCTTCTTTCTTGATTTTCGCGAAAGGACGGGAAAAGCGGGAATAAACGTTCCTATTGAAGCAGGAATTATGCCTGTTACCAACAGAGCGCAAATTGAAAGAATGGTCAAGCTTTGCGGCGTACAGCTTCCCAAGAAATTTTTAAAAGCCATAGAAAAGTATGAGCATAACCCTGCGGCTTTAAGAGACGCAGGCATTGCCTACGCTGTGGATCAGATTGTAGGTCTTTTGGCGGAAAATGTGGACGGAGTACATTTGTACACCATGAACAATTCTTACGTTGCAGGAAGAATTTGCGAATCAGTCAAAAGCTTGTTTGAGGTTTAAAAAATGGCGAACGATATAATTGAAAATCCAAAGGGTGCTAATCAGCGGTTAAAAATTCTTTATCTGTACAAAATACTTCTTGAGTATACCGATGATGAACATGGCTTAACTATGCCTCGGCTTATTGAGAATTTAAGGCAATACGGAATTGTTGCCGCAAGGAAGGCTTTATATGAGGATATAGAGGCATTAAAGGTTTTTGGGGCAGATATAATTTACGAAAAGGGAAAAACGGGCGGCTATAAAATAGTCAGCCGTAATTTTGAATTGCCTGAATTAAAGCTTTTGGCAGACGCCGTTTCCTCCTCCCGCTTTTTGACGGAAAAAAAGTCAAAGGAGCTTGTCAAAAAACTGGAGACCCTTACAAGCATTCACTTCGGAAAGCAGATTGAGCGTCAGCTGTATGTTTCTAACCGAGTAAAGTCTTTTAATGAGCTTATATATCTTAATGTGGACGCTATAAACAGGGCGATATCGGAGCACAAGAAAATTGCATTCAAATATTTTGACTATGATGTAAAAAAGCAAAAAAATTACAGAAACGGTATAAGAATCTGTTCGCCTTATTCATTGGTATGGGCAGACGAAAGATATTATTTGGTGGCCTATTACGAAAAATACAGCGGTGTTTCAAGCTTCCGGGTGGACAGGATGGAAAAGGTAGATGTTTTAGAGGAAAAAGGGGAAGCAGCACCCGATGATTTTGATCTCATTGATTATCTCAACTCCACCTTTTCCATGTTCAGCGGCGCTTCCGAAGCTGTAAAGCTGAGATTTGACAATTCGCTTGTAAATCCCGTAATTGACCGCTTCGGAAAAAACGTCTCCCTTTATCCGGACGACAGCAAGCATTTTACCGTTACCGTACGGCTCAATACGGAACAGCCCGAACCGTTTTTCGGCTGGCTTTTTCAGTTCGGCACAAAAGCGCAGATTATATCCCCCGCCCGTTTAAATGTAAAATACATAAATATGCTAAAAGAGGTTATTGAGAATAATCAATAAAATTTGAACCGATCAAAACATTGCCACAAATTGCACTTTCTTTTAAAAATTACCTCACATAATGAAATTACAGCGTGTAATAATATTAGCACAAGGGCAAAAGTCCTTGTAAAACAATTCGTATAATTACGGTTTAAATAACTAAATGGAGGAATTGCAAAATGGCAAGCAATAAGAATAGAAATGCAGCTCTTTCTTCTATCAAGATGCAGGCTGCCAACGAAGTAGGAGTACCTCTTAAGGATAACGGATACAACGGCGATCTTACCGCTAAGCAGGTCGGTTCTGTTGGCGGTCAGATGGTTAAGAAGATGATCGAATCCTACGAAAACAGCGCTAAGTAAGTGCTTTAAAGCTTTTTAAATAACAGCCTTCCTTTGTACTTGGATAAAGGAAGGCTGTTTCTTTTCGTAAATACTCAAAGTAAATGCAACAGCAGCCAAGAAGCTGTATTCAATGAGGGGCAGCACCCCGAATTTATGAAAAATCCGGATGTCCTCCGCCTTTTGCCGCAAGCAAAAGGCAAAGACTCCCTCAGGCGGCGTCCTCCTCCATCCAGGTGATCACCGCATCATCGTCATTAACCGCCTTTAGAAGATCCTTTCTGTCTCCCTTGTATGTATATGAGTAAATAACGTTATATCCGTAGGAATGACAAAGGGGCGATACTCCCGACGGCGGATAGTTGGGGTTATACCACCTGTAATTGGCGGTTCTTTCTCTTACGTCGCCCTCATTAAAATCGTAAATAGAGCAGCCGAAAAGCTTTTTGTCCGTTTTGCTGTCGTAAAGCCCCGCATTTTCAAGATATGTAGCCATAAGATCGGCAAAGCTTATTGGAGCGGAGGAAATTTTTATCTCATCATTGCGGCTGCCCGCTTCCTTTATCATAAATAACGGCGTGGAATCCGGATAGGCATATAAATCGTGGGAGCCATGGTCTCCCATTATTATTATAGTTGAATCCTCGTAAACCTTAAGCTTTTTAAGCCTTTTAATATAATTGTCCACTATTCCGAAAAGATATTCCATCTGTTGAGCAAAGGTATCCTCCGCTATCGGAGTGTGTGCGCCCCATAAATGATGGACGATAAAATAATTGTTATCGTCTTTGGCAGCCTTTACATTGCTCAGCATATCGTTAAAGCCGTAATTTCCGTGGTAATAATCCCTTTCCGTAGGGGGCTCGTCGCTTAAAGCAAGATTGTCCGATTTTCCTATAAGATGTCTCAGCTCCCAATCTGCGTCAACATAAAAATTCATCTTATATCCCGCCTTGTGAAAACGTCGGTAAAACTCCCCCGCCCTTTCGCTTTGCCATGCGTCCTCGTTCCAAGGGGCGATTTTGTAAACCGGCAGCTCGGTAATTCCTGTAAAAATTTGCGTAAACGACTGATATGTGGAATCAAAAACGCTGCAGGTATTCGTATAAAAAGTAAAATCCTTAAGCGGGGCAAGGGCTTTCGGATTTTCCTCCAGCAACGCTTCGGTATATTGAGTGTCGGCAGCGTCAAGAACTATTGTTATTATGTTTCTCTTTTTTGAAACTACAAACTGATCCTTTCCCGAAAAATACAGGTACTTGGATTCGAGCTGTTCCTTGGTAAACTGCGGAGGAATTACCTCGGCAACGGAAGGCTCGGTTATCTGCGGTATTGTGGATATATTTTCCGTGACCTCCTCACTTTCGGAATTATCCGTCACGGATATATGCGAAGGAGTTCCGCTGCTTGAAGCCGACGGAATGTGGGAGCTTCTCTCAAAACCGTAAGTCTCCTCAAGGCTGCAGGCGGAAAGCAGGAAAGAAGCGGCAGTAAAAAGGGCGTACAAACGTTTTTTAAACATAACCCTTTTCCTTTCATTTATTTTTGTTTGACATTATTCGGTGAGGTACAGTGCCCCGAATTTATAAAAAATCCGTGGCTGTAAAACCCTCAGTCTCTCAGCGGGAGATTGCGTCCCCCGCCGATAGGCTGAAATAAACACGCTTCCTGATGAGGCTGTGCCTTTTGCTTGCCGCAAAATGCGGGGAACATCCGATTATGATTATAACATTATCCGTTATTTAATTCAATTACAAATCGGTTACAATTTTTGAATCAGTTATCGGCAGGTCTGCAGACCTATCTGCAGGCAGACCCTGCTTGACGCAGGAAAAAGTGCCGCTTAAGGGCATACTTCAAGTTGCTTTGACGCAGCAGCAGGTGCGATTTTTCACAAATACGACTATAAGACGGGAGAGCAATAATATAAGACGATATTACGCACAAAAATCGGGCGGAACGATGCTCCGCCCAATTTTAAGGCTATTATTGCAATTTAGGAAAAAAACCTGATGGTTTTTTCCTAAGACCT
>DNUB01000103.1:4707-5529 GCA_003508605.1 Oscillospiraceae bacterium
CGAAAAATTCTATTTTAGGCTTTTGCGACAGTCTGAAGCCGCCTTCATCGGCTTAATAGGCTTAACGCAGCCCGGCGGCTTTTTGACTTCGCCTTTTACCTTCACTATAGTGCTTCTCTAAAACCTTATTTGAGAAAAAACGGTTTTAGGAAAAGTCCTGCAGTATTGGGTTTTACAAGCTCTAAACATCACTTTCCTATCTTTTCGGCTATCCTGTTCATTAGCAGAAGAGAAAAGGTCTGAATATCCTTTGAAGCATAAATACCCTTATCCGACATTTCGTAAGCCTTTGAGGCATAGCTCGCCGCCAAGGACAAATTTCCTTCCTTTTCCAGCTCCAACGCCATATTCATATAGGAGCGGGCGGTTATGGCATATGCTTCGTCCGCTAAAAGAGTTTCCATAAGCTCCTCCGACATTTTTACCGCCCCTGCGTAGTCTTTGTCGGCAAAACAGGCCTTGCAGTCCGCTAAGACCCGCAGCTCGGCACAGTCGTTATTTTCCTCTCTGTTTTTGTCGGGCATAAGTACGGCGATAGGAATATCAAGAACGGAAGTGAGGTATTCTAATGTTTTAAGAGAGGGATTAGCCGAGCCGCTTTCAATCTGGCTCAGCATATTGCGTGTTATAAAAGTCCCGGCAACTTCGCTTTGAGTAAGCTTTTTCGCAAGCCTCGCCTCTTTAATTCTTTTGCCTAATTCGGAAGAATTCATACCGTTACCTCCTTCAATAAGTCGTAGCACCCAAACACCCGTAAGCGGTTCACATTCTTATTCGGTAAATTCAATATGCAGATTGTAAATATTATTTACTTCATATAAT
>DNUB01000110.1 GCA_003508605.1 Oscillospiraceae bacterium
TTTTTGGTAATTTTTCCTCTTTGTTAAGATTGTATCATACTTTGTTTTTTTTTTCAAGCCTTTTGTTGAAAGTTTATTAAAATTGCTTTAATCATACTTACAGTTTTAGTAATTTTTACAAGGCTTTAATTTTTATGCAAACTGCTTGACGCCGATTACCAAAAATAAAAGCTTCAACGTCAATAACCATTTAAAAGGCAAAACATACACGCCTTTTAAATGGTTATTGGCATTATTTCTTAAGCTGAATTGCCACCACCGAAATATCGTCCTCTCTTCCCTTTTCGGAATTAAATCTTGCCGCAGACGCAACGGCTTTTACAAGCTCATCCATATTTTTTCCGCTGTCGCGCATAAAGGCTTGCTCCAACCACTGTTCTGAAAGCTCTGCTCCGTCGCTTGTCATAATTATCACATCGTTTTCCCCTGCGATAAACGTATGAGCGGATAAAGACAAGCTTTCACAAACGCCTATAGGCAATCCCCTTCCTTTTATCCTCGTAATATTGGCGCCGCTTTTTATATAGCTGTCCGCTCCGCCCGCCTTATATATGGTAGTACTGCCTGTAAACAGGTCTACCTTGCACAGATCTAACGTTGCAAAGCTTTCGTCGGACGACTTAACCAATAAGGAGGTATTCAGCAGCTCGATAGCCGTTTCCGCCTCAATGCCGCATTCCAGCAGCTTTGTTAAAAGACCGCACACAAAGGCACTGTCAATTTTTGCTCTTGTTCCGCTTCCCATTCCGTCCGACAATATGCTGTAATAGTAACCCTTTCCATCAATAAAACAGGTAATACAGTCTCCGTTTGCCGTATCGTTTTTTCTGCTTAGCTGACATTCTGCTGCTTTAATTCCGTATTCTGCCCTTTCGTAAGCCGTTATCCTCACCTTATCGCTGAAATTAAGAATCAACGGAAGATCAAATTCCTTTTGAAAGGTTTGAACGAGCAAGTCGCCAAGCTCCTCCGCCGAACACGTCAGCGCACCCTTTCCGTATGCCTCTAAGCTCATAAATCCGTCTGAGACTGTAACGGCGGCCTTCGGCTCGGCAACACCGCATCTTTCCAAAAGCCTTTCTGCCTTAGCCGAAGCCGTTTTATCATTAACTGCCGAGCTTTCAAAGTCCCCTGCGATAGCGTTAAACAGTTTTTCTGTGTTATCAAGCTGCTTTATCAGTATTCCCCTTTTTTCTTTTATGCGCCTGTTCATTTGACCTATATAGGAAAAATCTTCATATTTTTTTGCTATGCTGCTGCAAAGCTGCTGTTTTTTGGGGCAGCGTTCAGATAAATTTCCGGAAAAGCTTTCGGCGGAAATGGATTCCCCCTTTTTCAGCATTTGAATAAGCTTGTTCATTACTCTGACTGAATCATTATATTCATCGCCCCAGCATTTAATGTTATATCTGCAGTTTTTGCATATTCTGTCACATGCGGAATTATAAACCTCGCTGATGTCCTTCCCATTCTCGTCCTCTAAAGCTTCCGCTGTTTTTTCAACGGCATATTTTAATTCACCGATGGTTTCCCCCACTAATTCAAGCTTCCCTGCGAATACGCCGACGGAGCTTTCACCGCTTTTGCCCGAAAGTGATTTTCCGTTCATTTTTTCCCGAATTATCTTTAACGGTAATGTCATAAACACCACTGAGCCTACAACAATATCGGCTATAAATGAAATCATATCCTTATCCATACCCAATAACGCCCCAAAAATTGCCGCTGTAAAAATCATAGAAGCAGAAAGAGGTATTCTGCCCTTCGGTGCTGTAACCGCCGCCATTAAGCCTCCTGCCGCAAGAAGAATACCGGCATAAGGATCATTATCCATTGCTACAGACATTCCCAGGGCGCATACCGTTCCTACGATCCCTACCCCGCCGAATCTGTTTTTGTAAGCCGCCGTTAAAACAGCTGCTGCAGATACAATTACCCCAAAATTAAATATGCCTAAGCTGAGACTTGATAAGGAAGATATCAAAAAAACCGCCAAAACTGCTATAGGAATAGCTTTACTCGGATAAAAAACAGTCATACTGTCATTTTTGTCAAAGCTTTGTTTCGCAGCATTAAATCCGTAACAAGACGCTGCGCAGACGATTGCAAGGAAAAAACCCTTCAAAAGCTCCGATGATTCCTTTATAGTGATCACACTTGACAAAAAATAGGCAGAACCGCACAAAACTGCGCTGCTGAAGGCCGCAGCCGATCCTTTATTTTTTCCAATAACAAATCTTACAGAAGCTACCACCCCCAGTATAATAATGTACGGAACAATATCGGTAAAGCTTCCGCTCAGCATAAGCTTTACAGACGCTCCAAGAAATGCGGCGGCGGCGCCCGTCCCCGAAAGACCGCCTATAAAGGAAATACATAACGGCGATATACGTCCCATAATAACGGTAGACGCTAACAGCCATTCCGTCATAATTATCAAAACTAATTTTCCGTAACTGTTTTTTATTACAGGTCCCTTTTTCATTTTTAATTCCTTTCCTTTTACGACCCTAAATAATCCCATCCGACAATGTATTCAAAATAACAGGCGGTAATGCCTCGTGATGATTTGTACTTAATATACCTTATCGGAACAGAAAAAAAGGGCGAAAAAGGAAACTGTGACTAAAAAAACCTGTTTCATATTGACTTTTTTTCCGCATATAGATTTATCGAAGTAAAAACAAAGGAGGAATACATATGAAAAAACATACAGGCTTACAGTTTGCGGCGGCAGCCGCCGCAGCGGCAATAATTCCCTTTGCGGTAAGTAAAGCCGTTGATAATCCGCCCGATGTAAGCAAAATAATGGCCGCTGCAATAAACTTTACCGCAAATCCGTCTTTTTCTACCGAGATTTCGGGATTCGGAAACGGAAATTTAATTTTATATAAACCAAATCCGCCCGAAATAACCCAAATCAATACGGAAGTGCCAAGCCGACAGACCGACCCCCCGGAAACCGAACCGGATTCCGTAACTGAACCGGAAATAATATCAACAGAACCGCCGGCGGCGGAGGAAACAAACCCGGCGGATAAGTCGTATATGATTACCCAAAATATATTTGAAGCCCCGGAGGATTTATCGGTTTTCGGCAGCTCGGACTTAAAGGTCAGAAAAACGACGTTTGATTCAAATCCCGACGGCTTTAACTTTATTCCTCTTGCCATGGGCGGCAGAGTGAGAAACTGTACGGAGCTGGACAACGATTTTGTAAAATCGGAATCGGAAATCCCGACAGAGATAAAATTAGAAGCCTATTCCGATCTGCCTCAGGTTCTTATTATGCATACACACACCACGGAAAGCTATCTGGTGGGAAGCGGTGATTTTCAGGACGAAAACTACACCTGCAGAACTGCGGATTCTACCCAAAGCGTTGTTGCCGTCGGACAAAAAATGTCGGAGAAGCTGGCGGAAAAGGGCATATGCGTTATACACGACGGAACCCTGCACGACCGAGCCGATTTTAATAAGGCATATGCCTATTCGGAGGAAACCGTAGCAAAAATACTTGAAAAATATCCGTCTATAAAAGTGGTATTTGATGTTCACAGAGACGGGATCGTTGAAGGCGACGGAACTCCCGTAGCCGCAGTCAACACCATAAACGGAAAAGAAGCCGCACAGGTTATGATAATTTCCGCAGCGACGGACGGGTATTATTACGTGCCCGATTATTTGCAGAATTTTCATTTTGCCTGCCTTCTTCAACAGTATATGGAAAGCACAAACCCGGGAATTACACGTCCTATCTTATTTCAATACTGCAATTATAACCAGCATTTAACCACAGGATCTTTACTTCTTGAAGTCGGCTCACAGGGAAATACTCTTGAACAGGCACTTTATACCGGGGAGCTGATAGGTGAAAGCATAGGAGCCGCTTTAATGTCAATATGCGAATAGTTTGACAAACCGGCTTTTTTAGATTATAATAAAACCGCAGCATTACAGCATAAAATATGCCGAAGCACTGCCAAAAATATTATCGGAGAAAGAAAATGCAGTTTACCGACTTAGGAGTGATTAAAGATTTATTTAACCGTAACGGTTTTTCCTTTACGAAATCATTGGGGCAGAACTTTCTGATAAATCCCTCCGTATGTCCCAAAATTGCGGAAATGGGCGGCTGCAATAAGGATATCTGCTCTCTTGAAATCGGAACGGGAATAGGGGTTCTTACAAAAGAATTGGCATTAAGAAGCAAAAAAACCGTAGCAATTGAGATCGATATGGGGTTAAAGCCGATTTTGGACGAAACTCTTTCCGATTTTTCAAACATCGATATTATTTTTGCCGATTTTATGGAGGTTGATTTAAAAAAACTGTTTGAGGAAAAATTTGGTAATGAGGAGACGGTGATATGCGCCAATCTGCCCTATTACATCACATCTCCGGTTATAATGCGCATTTTGGAGGAAAAGCTGCCCGTAAAATCCATTACAGTTATGGTTCAAAGAGAAGCTGCCGACAGGATTTGCGCAAAGGTGGGAAGCCGGGAATGCGGGGCTTTGACTGTCGCCGTTAACTATTACAGCTATCCCAAAAAGCTTTTCAATGTTTCAAGGGGAAGCTTTGCCCCCGCACCTAATGTGGATTCGTCTGTAATTAGGCTTGATATAGCCCCGGAGCAAAAATATAAGGTCTGTGACGAAAAGCTGTTTTTCAAAATAGTTAAATCTGCTTTTTCTCAAAGAAGAAAACAGATGATAAACCCCTTATCCTCGGAGCTGGGTATAGAAAAACATAAAATTTCGGAAATTATGACAGATATAGGCATTAAAACAACTGCGAGGGCCGAAGAGCTGTCAATGGACGATTTTGTAAGCCTTTGCAACGGTATACAAAAAGATTTTGTTCATAATTAAAATTATAATTACCGCTCCTATTGACAAACCGAAAAAAGTGTGTTAATATATCAGTAGAAAATCTCAATAACCGTTGAACAAGGATAGTAATTTTCCATAACTCATATACAGAGAGCCGCCGTTTGGTGCGAGGCGGATTTGAGCGGAAAACGAATGGGCTTGTGAGGGCAAACCGAGTACATATGGCTTTTGCTTATGTATTAGGGGCGACGGGAATCGACCGTTATATCGAACGGCATATTGTAATGTATGCTATTGAGCTGCGTCATATTGACGAATTTAGGTGGTACCGCAGGAAAAAACAACCTGTCCTATTGTTAGGGCAGGTTTTTTTATTTAAAAAAGAAAGGAAAGACAAACATGGAAAAAATACCCTACAAAATTTATTTATCAGAAAACGAGATTCCCAAGCAGTGGTATAATGTGAGAGCGGATATGAAAAACAAGCCTGCTCCCCTTTTAAACCCCGGAACATTAAAGCCTATGACTCTGGAGGAGCTTTCAGGCGTTTTCTGCACCGAGCTTGCAAAGCAGGAGCTTGACGACACAACCCCGTATATAGACATTCCAGAAGAGATCAGGGATTTCTATAAAATGTACCGTCCCTCACCTTTAGTAAGAGCCTACTGTCTTGAAAAAGAGCTGGGTACCCCCGCTAAAATCTACTATAAGTTTGAAGGAAACAATACCTCGGGCAGCCATAAGCTGAACAGTGCCATCGCACAGGCTTATTATGCGAAGAAACAAGGATTAAAGGGCGTTACAACCGAAACCGGTGCCGGACAATGGGGTACTGCGCTTTCTATGGCCTGCGCATATCTCGGTCTTGACTGCAAGGTATTTATGGTAAAATGTTCTTATGAGCAGAAGCCCTTCAGACGCGAGGTTATGAGAACCTACGGTGCGGACGTTACTCCCTCCCCCTCGGCTACTACCGAGGTTGGAAGAAAAATTTTAGCGGAGCACCCCGATACTACGGGAAGCCTTGGCTGCGCAATATCCGAAGCTGTAGAGGTTGCGGTTAAAAGCGACGGCTACCGTTATGTCTTAGGCTCGGTATTGTCTCAGGTGCTTTTACACCAGTCCGTTATCGGTCTTGAAGCAAAGACGGCGCTTGACAAGTATGGAGTAAAGCCTGATGTGGTTATCGGCTGCGCAGGCGGCGGATCAAATCTTGGCGGTCTTATTTCTCCCTTTATAGGCGAAAAGCTCAGAGGAGAAGCTGATTATGAGTTTATTGCAGTTGAACCCGCATCATGTCCCAGCTTGACAAGAGGCAGGTATGCTTATGACTTCTGCGATACCGGAATGGTTTGTCCTCTCGCTAAAATGTACACCTTAGGCAGCAGCTTTATCCCCTCCGCCAACCATGCAGGCGGATTGCGCTACCACGGTATGAGCAGCGTACTTTCTCAGCTGTATGACGACGGTCTTATAACGGCACGTTCCGTTGAGCAAACTGCCGTATTTGAAGCTGCGGAGAAGTTTGCAAGAATAGAAGGCATACTTCCCGCTCCCGAAAGCAGCCATGCGATACGTGTTGCCATTGACGAAGCTCTTAAATGCAAAGAAACCGGAGAGGAAAAAACAATTCTTTTCGGTCTCACAGGCACAGGTTATTTCGATATGGTTGCCTATCAGAAGTTCAATGACGGTGAAATGAGCGATTATATCCCCACCGATGAGGACTTAAAGCCCGGATTCGAAGCTATGCCCAAGGTAAATCTCTAATCGGAGCATCAAATAATATCATTTAATACTAATTCTTGATTAAAA
>DNUB01000064.1 GCA_003508605.1 Oscillospiraceae bacterium
ATTAAAATTGTTGTGGGGGTGGGGGTTGGGGCGGGTCTTGGAGAATGGCGCATTATTCTTTTGCCTTGCTGTTCTGTTTTGGTAACCTTTTTGGAAGTAGAACCTTATGTTCCACTTTGAAAAACGTCTTGCTCCTACTTAAGCTTTACATTTTGTTCCTGCCGGGACTTTGGGGTTTCGGTTAAATCGCTGCCATACTGCATAACAATGGCGTCGGCGTCCTCGCTTTCCAGAGGACGGCTGAACAGGAAGCCCTGAATACAGTCGCAGGTCTGAGTTTTTAAGTAATCAAGCTGCTCGGTATACTCAACGCCCTCGGCGATTACCGTCATTCCCAAAATATGCGCTAACTGAATTATGCTGTTGACTATGCTTTTTCCGTTGCCCTCTTCCGCCACCACGTCAATAAAGGATTTGTCGATTTTCAGGGTGTCCAGGGGAAGCTGTCTTAAATAGCTTAAAGAAGAATAGCCGGTTCCGAAATCGTCAATGGATACCTTAATATTCATTCTCTTAAGCTGTGACAGCATTGCCGAAGTTTCCTCCAGCGAGTTTAAGAGAAAGGATTCCGTAACCTCCAGCTCCAGCATACTGCTGTCCGCTCCGCTTTTGGCAAGAGCTTTGGTTATTTTCCTGATAAAATCCTTTTCTCTGAACTGCATTGATGAAACATTCACCGACATAATTATATTTTTGTGAAATTTGTCCGTAAGCTCCTTAAGCCTGAGGCAGGCAGTATCCATTATCCATTCGCCAAGCTCGAGGATAAAGCCCGTCTCCTCTGCCACGGGGATAAAGGCCACCGGACTTACAAAGCCCAGCTGTGCGGAATTCCATCTGATAAGTGCTTCAAAGCCCCTAAGCTTCTTGTTTGGGAAAAACTGCGGCTGATAAACCAGCTTAAATTCATTGTTCTCCAAAGCCTTAGGCAAAAGCATTGCGATTTCATTCCGATAGTTGATTTCGTTTTTAAGCTCATTATTAAAGAGAACATATCGGTTTTTTCCGTCATGCTTTGCCTTATTCAGGGCAATGTCGGCGTTTCTCATCAAATCCGATACCGTTTCGGCGTCGGCGGGGTAGAAGGTCATACCGTAGCTTACATTGATATATACCCCTTCTCCCGCCTCTGCGTTAAAGGAATAGGAGAAGGTGTCGTTGATTTTATTGGCATATTTTTTGCAGTCTTCTATTTCATTGTGATTAACGGTAACAACAATAAACTCGTCGCCGCCCAATCTGCCCAAAAGGTCTCCCTCGTCCAAAGCCGACGATATCCTTTTTCCCGTTTCCGCAAGGATATTGTCTCCGATATCGTGACCTTTGCCCTCGTTCACCGCCTTAAAGTTGTCCAAGCCGATAAAGATTATTCCAAATTCGGTTTTATCTTCAATAAGCGCAGAGATATCGTCCTTCATCTTTATTCTGTTGGGAAGCCCGGTAAGCTGATCATAATAGGCTAAACGCTCCAGCTCCTTTTTGTTTCTGTCGATTATCCTCTTTGATTCAATAACCTTTGTTCTGGCGTCGTTTGCGGCTTTAACAAGCACATCGTGCTTTGAATTTTCCTCGATTATGGGATAAACATATTCGTTAATTTTTTTGAAAACAAAGTACAGCGCCGTAATTCCCACAAAGGCGGATATGGCGGATATAAGCTGAGACAGATTCACATGAACGCTGCCGTTAATAAGCAGAACGGCAACATAGACGCTGCGCATTACGGCAAACGCCGCCGCCATAATATATCCCAGACGGCAGAGAGTCAGCGTCATGATAAGCATTAAAACGGTGCGAAGCGGCGAGGAGGTGAACATTATCCTGTTCTCGGAGTTAAAGTGTATATAATCCGCAATACAGACGATAACATAAAAAAAGACGCATACCGCCACAATAACATATCTTGTTTTTAAATTTTTTTTGCTGAAAATCTTTTTATAGATGTCAATAACTTTATTATTCATATATTTTGCTCGCTGTTTAAAAAGTATGTGCTGAGTGAATTTTTGAATTGAAATTATGATGTTTTCACATATTAAAGTATACATTTATAAAACGGTTTTGTCAACGGAAATATAACCAAAATCGAAACTGTGAAATCGTTTAATGTGCACAGTTTCAAGCGATGCTGTGGCAGGGAAGGTTATTGCCTAAAATATCGGAAACGGGCAAATGCTTATATACAGCGGATTTATTGTATTTACAAAGCTTAAAGTTTTTTCCTTCAAGATATTGTGCACTGCAAATATTTTCAACTCTAACATACACAATTGTGAGACCTATTTCACAAATCATATGTACAATTTAATCAAATTAACAGCGCATAACACAGCAATATCTACAAAAAATTAAGGCAGCACCGCACAATGACTGTCCGACATCTTTAAGTGCGATGTCGCCTTACTGAATACTATGTTTTAAAATTTTTAAAGATTTTATTGAAATTCTTGATTTGAAATGTTATTATACAATCATAAAGCAGGTAAAAAATATGGGATTTTCAGAGATTTCCGTATTATGCTTTTTCCCTTATTCGAAAACAATGCCGTA
>DNUB01000248.1:0-2567 GCA_003508605.1 Oscillospiraceae bacterium
GGGGCGTTGCCCCTCATTGAATATGATTAGAAATTAGTATTAGTAGTCTTAGCTGAGTTTTTCCAGACCTACGGCAGCCCTATGTATCAGTCTTGCATCACGGGAGGTTATTCTTCCGTCCTTGTCTGCATCTGCCGCCGAAAACTGGGCGGGGGTCAAACCCTCCAAACCGACTGCCGCTCTGTGCGCCAATCTTGCGTCACGGGATGAAATCTTTCCGTCATTATCCACATCTCCAAGCATAAACGAACTGCTTATAATTGCGGTGTACGACGTCGGATTAAGCTCGATTACAGTATTATTTTCATTCATCGCCATGGTTGGATTGATCATAATATCAGCCGTACCTTCATTCTTTGCGATTACTTCAAATTTCAAATCCACAAGCTTACCTGTATATGCCGAATCACTTGAATAATAGGCGGCTTTTATTTTTCCGGTTGTAATTTCGTTTATTTGCTCGTTTTCAAAAGCAGCATTGCTCGTTCCGATAAACTTCAGCTTTGAGGAATCATAAATCAGATCGAAGTCCAAGCCCGATAATTTGGTTTTATCTATCGATAGCGATATTGTAAGATTTCCGCCCACTGCTGCATTAGTACCCGTTGCCTTAAGTGCGGAAGCATTGCCGGAGGACGACTTTTTTACGGAAAATGTAAAAGCATCGCTGAAGGTATTCATATAATACCCGCCGTACTCAATCAGCAGATTAGTATTTGCCCCGATAACGTTAAGCTTATACTCCCCCTCCTCAAAGGTATAATCGGAGTTAAGGCTATAGCCTTGGGAAATATCATTTTTAAGCAATACCTGATTGTAGGTTCCGTTGACCTTTTTAAAGAGTATAGCGGCGTACATATTGGTGTTATATCCGTCGCCGTCCCACTGAACCGTAATATTTTCGGAGGTGGTGTAAGTCGATTTCATGCCCTTCACAACAGGTTTGCTCGGAAGCTGAGCAGGCACAAGCTCCCAAATCTGATCGCTTCCGCCGGCGTATGACCAAATTACCGTGTTGCCGTCATTGGGAAATGAGTTAGTCAAAATTAGATTGGTATTTTGAGTGTTCCTTATGAAATATCCGCCATCTGTTTTCTCGAACTTCCACCATTGGGAGCTGTCGTTTACATCATCGTAAATATTGACGTTAGCCCCCTCGAAAACATGGTCGCCATACGGCTGCACAAGACGGGTGGAATCCAAGGGGCGAATTTTGTAGCCATCGGGTGCTTCGGTTATAACCATCTGTTGTCCCCTGTTAGTCCAAGAAGCCTGATACCCGTGAACATTGTTGGTGTTCCAATCTTCGTTGTTAGCGAGAGTAAGAGCCTTGCCATCGTATTTGTTGATTAAAAAGTAGGTGCCGGGGGTGATAGTGGAATATTTGATAGGAGGAGGGGGCGTTGTACCGGGAAAATCCGGGTGTATGTATATTGCGTTTTGAGGATATCTTGTACAATACCTTGCGGGACCTCCGTTATAGGGTGCGGAAAGATTAGTTTCGACCGTATATACCGTTGAACCTTCTACAGCATACACAAGCCCCACATGACCCGCATCTGAGGTTGTCCACTGCCCTGTCCAAACATTACCCGGCCAGACAATTATTGCGCCGGGAGAAGGAGTCGTATCCTTATACCATCCGCTTCCGGAAGGGATTCCGAATGATCCGTAAGCGTATTGATAAGCACTGCCGCCGCAGCGCGCATATCCTAAATATTCATAATAGGCATAGATTAAATCAACGCACTGACAGCCATATGCACCGTCAACATCAACATTCCAGCCCTCGTCTGCCCGTGCCTTAATCCATGAAACGACATCGCTGACCGTTCGGTCGGTTGCTTCGACATTTGCTGTTACAAAAGGCAAACTTGTTACTGCTATTACCACGGCCAAAAATGCTGACGTTAGCTTTTTGAGTAATTCCTTCATTTTCAAACTTCCTTTCTGATTTTTTCCCTTTTTTTCGACCATTTATACCAAATAGGGATATTTTCATTATACCAAATTGGTATAATATTGTCAAGAGGGGAGGGAAAATTATTTTTCGATTAAAAGAACTGCGCAAAAAACGAAAAATATCACAAATTCGATTGGCGATAGAACTGAACCTAAACCAAAATTCAATTTCCCGTTACGAAAATGAGGAAAGAGAAGCTGATTACAGAACGTTAATTTCTATAGCGGACTATTTTAATGTATCTATTGATTTTCTTTTAGGCCGCACCGATAATCCGAAAGTTAACAGATAAAAATTAAGGCAGCACTGCACAATCACATACAGTCTTTGTGTAGTGCTGCCTTATACTGCGCTTTAATCAAAAGGCTATGATCCTAATTTAAGGAAAAGCCCTGATGGTGCGGTGCCGATTCCATAAAATTACCACCCAAAGCTGCGCAAGAATGCGGAGCGCAGGATATCGAAAAAGCCCGAACCTTTCTTTTTCGGAATGAAAGGGGTCTTAGGGGAATTTATGACCGCTTTGATAGCTCTGCATTCTTGCAGAGCTTTGGGCAGTCAATTTGCGGCGTCCGCACCGCACCATCAGGGTTTCCCCCTAAAT
>DNUB01000248.1:2920-4663 GCA_003508605.1 Oscillospiraceae bacterium
GCGGCAAGCCGCCAAAAACAGCGTCAGCTTGTCGAAAAACAAACAGTTCAAAAGGTTTTTCGACAAGCTGGGCTCCGCAGGGATTCGGAGCGATCAAAGCGGTCATAAATGTCCCCAAGACCTTTTTCTTTCCGAAAATTTTTAGCTTAGGCTTTTTGACAGCCTGAATCAAAATGCAGACTTTGTTTGAAATTCGATTCCGTGACGCTTTAATACAACAGGGCGGCAATGCCTCCAAAGAAGAGCGTTCAATGCGAATCCTGCAAAAATCCTTGATTTTGGCGGCCGCCTTAATACTATGGCTTGTTTGAAAATAAAGGGAATGCCGAATTTTCAAGCAAGCAATATTGATACTGCCCGCTTAGAAATAAAAAATTTGCTTCCAATTTTTCCCATACTCTTCGTTGCCGTCCTCGCCTTGTGCCGTATAAGAGGTAATTAACAGCGAGTAAGATTCAAGGAATAAATTGCGGAAACATCAGCCGCTATATCGCTGAAACGGGTCGAGCCGTTATTTTTTTGAGCTTTGCGCAAATTATACCCAAAATCCGAAAAAGTTTAAAACTCTGTGCTGCCAATAAATATGCTTCAAATCTATAAATCACAGACAGCACTGAAAAATATTAAGGCGGTTCATTTGCTTTTTTCTTTATGATATGCTATAATTTTAAAGTACATCTAAAAATCTGTTTGAAAAGCAAAAACCGTCGGTGAGGGTTGACTGCAGGGAAAGCCGACAGAGCAAAGCTTGATGCCCTGCAAGCAGGTTTAAAGAAGCATAGGTTGTGCCGCACACGCTTTTGCTTAGGCAGGGTTTTCCGAGGTGTCCTTTTGTAACCTTTAAAATATAATATAATTTAAAGCTCTGCCAATTAAGCCTTGAAGATTTTATGCTCCGAACGGCTTTTGAAGGACGTGGAAAAAAAGCAGGAATATGCACATATTTTCGGGCTTCCGACGAAGTTTTTTACAGTCGTACAAGCAGAAGCGTTCAAGAGTTAATTTGGTGAGCAATGCGTCGGACAAATCACAGACCTGCCTGCAAAAGCCCGTTAATCCGTGAGAGACGGTTCCCCGAATCTATAAAAAAGCCGGAGCGTAAGCCCCTCAGGGGAAAAGCCAGAGCGTAAGCCCCTCAGAGTTTCGGCGGGGATCGGGTTTACCGCCGAAAGACTGAAGGGAACCCTCCGCCTGTTGGGGTCTTTGCCTTTTGTAAGCGGCAAAGGGCGGGAGACATTCGGATTATGATTATGCCTTGTGAAATTGCGGCATATGCCGGCGTCTGCGGCGCATTCCGCCGCTTTTATTGCAAAGCAGTCTGTGCTTTGACCGAAAAAAGGTATTAACGGAGGATCTTATGAAGCTTGCGGATATAGGCTACGGAAATTTAGTAAACACGGACAGAATCGTTGCGGTTGTATCCGCCGACGCCGCACCTACCAAAAGAATAATAGCAGCCGCCAAGGAAAAAAGCTTAGCGGTTGACGCTACCTGCGGCAAAAAAACCAAATCCGTTCTGATAATGGACAGCGGTCATGTTATTTTAAGCGCAAAAGCCGCCGAAAGAATCGATAAAATGAGCGATGATTCCGAGAAAGAATAACAGCAACACAAAAATCGGCTGCCGAAATCAAGGATTTTGGCGGGATTTGTATTGAAAGACAAGGTCTGCAATTATAGGCATTATAAGCATAATGCTCAGTCAAGGCTTTTCAATGAGGGGCAGTGCCCCGAATTTATGAA
>DNUB01000246.1 GCA_003508605.1 Oscillospiraceae bacterium
TTTTTAGGGTTTTTCGACAAGCTGAAATCCCGATTTGTTATAAATTCGGGATTTATTTATTTTTGTTCATTCATCATTTTCAGAATAGTCCGAGTCAGCCTCAATTCTTAATGTTGACTCTTCTTCAGTGGTAAGCCTGACTTCTCTAAGGCTTCTGTTTATCATTCTTGTTCTTGTTCCGATTAAGGTTTCCAGCTGATTGTCAACAGAGGACAGCTTCTTTCTGATATCGCCCAAAATCTTTTCAAAGCTTGCAAATTCCTTTTTTGCCTGTTCAAGTATTTTCCAAACCTCGCTGCTCTTTTGCTGAATCTCTAAGGTTCGGAATCCCATTTGCAGGCTGTTCAGCATTGCCGCCATAGTGGAAGGTCCCGTAATATTTATTTTATATTCCCTTTGAAGCGGCTCCACAAGACCTAAGTTTATTATTTCCGCATACAATCCTTCAAACGGCAGGAACATTATTGCAAAATCCGTGGTGTAGGGAGGAGATATATATTTTTCGCTAATACTTTTGGCAAAGCTCTTGATTTCCGTCTTTAATGCCGCACGCTTCTTACCGATTTCTTCCACATTTCCGCTGTCGTAAGCAGCCAGAAGATTTTGATATGCTTCGGCAGGAAATTTAGAGTCTATGGGAAGCCATATATGCTGTTCGGGAGACGAACCGGGCAGTTTAACGGCAAAATCCACTCTTTTGGTACCTTTAGGATCAATAGTGATTTGCTCTGCAAACTGTTCGGGAGAGAGGATTTCGGAAAGAATCGAACCTAACTGTATTTCTCCCATTATTCCCCTTGTTTTCACGTTGGAAAGCACCTTTTTTAGATCGGTAACTCCTTCGGCAACTTGCTTCATTTCACCTAAGCCCTGATACACCTCTGTTAAACGCTTATTTACCGTTTCAAAAGACTGTGAAATCCTGTCGTTAAGCGTTTTTTGAAGCTTTTCATTAACAGTGTCGTTAATTTTGTCAAGACTCTTTTGGTTGTCGGCTCTGAGCTTTTCCATTGCTTCGTTGTTAGAGGTTTGGATCTTATTAAGTATTTCCGACGTTTCGGTTTTTGACTGACTTATTTTTTGCTGAACCTCGTCTAAGTTACTTTTATTTTCAAAACGCACCTTTTCAATGCTTTGAGCGTTTTCTTTCTGCATTTTTTCAAGCATCTCAAGAGTGTCGCTGCGGATTTTCCCAAATTCCTCTTCAATTTTTTTAAGCTGTACTGTTAAGTTGTTCAGCTGCTTTTCCTGCTGGTCTCTGAGACTGTCGCCCAACCGTGAAATATTATTGGTTATTCCGTTGGTTACCTCAGTGCGCAGGGTACTGTGTCTGCTGTCGGTGTCTCTGTTAAGATTATCTACTCTTTCCGATAAGGCGTCAAGCTTTTTTAACAGTTCGTCTTTACCGTTATATTGGCTTTTATCACCGTTCGCTTGTTTGTTTTTTATTGTGAGTATTATTACGAATATCAGAGTTATTGCAGATAATGCAATATTAATATATGTTATGTAATCGCCCAAATTAACACCTCTCTCATATTGTTCTTATGCAGCCGTCATGCTGTCCTTTAGTTTCAAAAGCAGTCGCTATCAGGCTTTTGAAATAGGGAATAAATATTCCTTCATCTATCATTTGAAATATTTTTTCCATAGACTCCCATTTAACCGCCCTAACCTCTTCATATTGCAATTTAAGCCCGTTTATATCAATATCCTTTTCGATTAAATAAAAATCGTCAAATCCGTCGTAAAAGTTTACGGTAAAGTTGGGACGTATACCGTTAAAATCGTAATCCACTCCGACTTCCTCCAAAAGCTCCCGATGTGCGCCCTGCTGGCTTGTTTCACCTTTAAGAACACTGCCGCCGCAGGTTACGTCCCATAAATTTGACCAACCCTTTTTAAAAGGCTGTCTTTGCTGAATGAGCATTTGGTTTTTTGAATTGAAAACGCATACATGAACGACTGTATGGTAATCTCCCTTTTCCAGGGGAACACCTCTGACCAATTCCTTTCCCTTCAGCTGCCGGTTAATGTCATAAGCGTCCCAAAGCTCCATAATAACTCCTTTCACAGTCTCTTCTTTTGCTTAACGGTTTTTTTAACAGTATTCTGTCTGCTGTCCTTTAAAAACACAAAGTGAATAACAAACTGAAAAGAACCTAACCCCAAAATTAAAACAAGAGCCATAATAGTTCCCGCATTCCACATACCGTTTATGGAGAAATAAATTACCAGATAAACAGCCACAAGGCATAAAATAATACCTGTGACTAACGGAGACTGTCCTTTCTTCATAGCGTTTGGAGCTTTTTAGCTCTGAGCGTGTTTTCCATAAGCATTGCAATAGTCATAGGACCTACTCCGCCGGGAACAGGGGTTATGTAACTGCATTTTGGGGCGACATTATCAAAATCCACGTCGCCGCAAAGCTTTCCCTCGGCATTTCTGTTCATTCCCACATCAATTACAATCGCACCGTCTTTAACCATATCTGCGGTAACAAAGCCCGCTTTTCCCACTGCCGCAACTAAAATATCCGCTCTGCGGCAAACCTCCGTAAGATTCTTGGTTCTGCTGTGGCAAATAGTCACCGTGCCGTTTTCATGCAGCAAAAGCATTCCCATAGGTTTCCCAACAATGTTTGAACGTCCTATAACAACACATTCCTTGCCGCTGACATCTGTGCCTGTGGAATGAATAAGCTCCATAATTCCCGCAGGTGTGCAAGGAAGGAAGGAATACTCGCCTATCATAATTTTGCCCACATTTACGGCGTGAAATGCGTCAACATCTTTATTGGAATCTATGTGTTCGATTACGGTCTTTTCGTTTATCTGAGAAGGAAGGGGCAGCTGAACCAAAATACCGTTAATTCTTGAGTCGTTATTGCAGGATTCCACTATTTCCAAAAGCTGTTCCTCCGTAGTTTCTTCGGGCAATGCGTATTCATAGGAGGAAATACCGCAAAATTCGCAGGCTTTTTTCTTATTGTTTACATAAACTCTGCTGGCTTGGTTGTTGCCCACGATAATAACAGCCAAGCCTATTTTTAAGTTCTTTTCCGCTATTTCGTCCCTTACTCTTTCTTTAACGCTTTGTGAAACCGCTTTTCCGTCAATTATTTTCATTTCTGTTATTCTCCTTTATCATCGTCTTTTTTATCCGTACCGTTATCAGACATACTGTCATATTTTTTATCCGAATTATTATCGGATTTGCTGTTATAAGAGCTTTCACCTAAAATACTTGGTGCGACTTTCTGTGACGCTTCCTTTCGTGCGGCTTTCATAGCCTTTTTTGCTTCCGCTTTTTCATTATCCAGCGTAATCTTTTGTTTAAACTCCTCAAGTCTTTCACGGCTTAAATCTGTATTGACATAAAGCTGTTTATTTTCCTTCCTTGTTGTGATACGGAAGTAAACTATCATTATAAGAGCCAGAACGGCGGAAGCTATGGCTATAACCTGTGAAATTTTCAAAGAACCCGCATACAGACTGTCGGTACGCAGTGCCTCTATCCAAGCTCTGCCTGCCCCATACCAAAGTACAAAACAGAGAAAAACTTCACCGTCAAAGCTCCTGATTCTATTTGCGATAAAATGGATAAGCAAAAATCCAACTATGCACCAAAGGCTTTCATACAAAAAACAGGGATGAACCAAAACATTTGTCTTTTCGGCACCTTCTCCCATTGCTTCAATTACTATAGGATCCAATGCAATCTTTGTGCCGGTCATGCCCCATGGAAGATTGCCCGCTGTAGGCGCACCGTAACACTCCTGATTGATAAAGTTGCCCCATCTGCCTATTGACTGACCGATTAAAATAGCCGGTGCGGCAATATCCAAAAGGGGAAGAAAAGGTGACTTTTTAACCTTACATGCTATCAATGCAGCAATAACTCCGAAAATAATACCTCCGTAAATCGCCAGACCGCCGTCATGTATTTTTGTAAACATGGTAATAAGGTTATATTTATTGTCCGCCTCCGGGTTCATGAGATTATAAAACAGGCAGAAATAGGCTCTTGCCCCGATAAAACCTACTATAATTCCGATAAAGGCAATGTCAAAAACATTATCCGATATAAGACCCACCTTCTTTGAACGCTTCATAGCATACAGGAACCCCAGCACAACGCCAAGAGCAATAAGTATTCCATACCAATAAACGTCTATGCCAAAGATTCTGAAAGCTACCCGGTTAATCTCAATATCTCCCGAGAACAAATTTGGGAACTCAACCGCTTCCTTTAATAAATGCATGATAATTCTGTCCTTTCTTTTATTCCGTCGGTTCGACAACCGAAATGCTGCAATTATCCGTATCTAAGTTATTAAGCGCTTCCACCATATCCTCATAGGTCAATCGGGAAATAATGTCCACACCGTCAAAAACGCTTACCCCCAACATTTCCGCATTAAGCATAGATGTTGCATTTGAACTGACACTTTCAAAGTAATATAAAAATCCCCCATATACTCTTTTTTTGACATTTTCAAACTCATCCTTATTTGGCAGATCTGTTCTTAATCTAATAAGCTCTGAGTTGATTTTTTCCTTTACAATAAAAGGGTCCTTCGATTCACCGTCAACGACGCAAAGAAAAACTCCTCTGCAATAAAAAACCCCTACATTAAAGCTTTCGTTTATAAGGTTCTGCTCGTACATATTTTTATAGAATGATGATGTACAGCCTAAACAGGTTTCCAGCATAACCGTATAGGTGATGTAAGCTGTCTGGGCTTCTTTTGGCGTCATCTGAGGAAACTTGTACATTATATTAAATAAAGGCTGTGCACAGGGAAGCTTTACGGTTACGGATTTCTCCTTGACCTGATAAGGCTCATCGGGAATTATTTTTTCAAGCTTATGATTTGCGGAAGGCTTTAAGCATTTATCGCATATCTCCAGAACCTTTTCCGTATCAAAGCTGCCTGCAATGGATAAAGTCATATTGTTCAAATTGTAAAATGCGTTGTAGCAGCGATATAAAAGCTCCTTATCGATTTTCGCAATACTCTCACTGCTGCCTGCAATGTCAATTCTTATGGGATTGTTGTAATAAACCGCCTGCAAGCAGTTAAAAAACACTCTCCAGCCGGGGTCGTCCCGGTACATATCTATTTCCTGCCCAATAATACCCCGTTCCTTTTCCACGTTTTCATCGGTAAAGTAAGGTTTTTGAACAAAATTTAAAAGAATCTCCAGATTTTCTTCAAATCTTTGCGTACAGGAAAAAAGATAAACGGTTCGGTCGAAGGAGGTGTAGGCATTGGCATTGGCTCCTGTTTTGGCAAATTCGGAAAATACGCTGCACTCGTCGCTTTCAAAAAGCTTATGCTCGAGATAATGTGCGATTCCCTCCGGAACAGTAACAAAAGCTTCATCCTCATCGGTTTTAAAGCATGTGTCAACCGATCCGTAATTGGTACCGAATAAAGCGTATGCACTGCTGTATTTTTCCATAGGGTAAAGGCACACGGTACAGCCGCTGGGGTGTTTTATCCGTATATACTTTTCACCTATTTTTGTATTTTCGATTATCTCTTTTTTATATTCCATTTATTTCATTTCCTTCTTTAAAGAGTGTATGAAAGCGGTTTTCAAGGCTTCTATTTCTGTTCTGACTTCTCCTCGTCAGAGGAGAGAACATAAAATGTATCAAGCTTGAGGGAATTTGCAGCTTTGATTATTTCCTCCTTTGTGACCTTTTCGGTGCGCTCCGCCCATTCCTCCGGGGTCGCTATGCTGTCGCAGTAGATCCTTGACATATACCAAGCGGCTATAGCGTTCAAACTGTCGTTATAAGCTTTAAGATAGTTTTTGCGGTACATTTTGGCGTTTACAACGTCCTCCTCGGTAAAATCTCCCGTTTGTATGGACTTTAATTGATTTAAAATCTCGCTATACGCTTTTTTAATATTTCCCTTTTCAACTCCGCAGGATACAAAAGCGGCTCCCTTAATCCAATTTATGCTTGAATGGCAATTATAGCAAAGTGACATTTTTTCTCTGACATTTTCAAAAAGCTTTGATGTAGGAGTGCCGCCGAAAATTTCGTTCATAACAAATAGAGCGGAAAGATTGTCGCAGTCGGTTTTAAAGCCTAAAATCATCTTGCTTTGAGTTACGTCCATTTTTTCCTCCACCGTTTCCGGAGCGGGTTTTAACGGGCTTCTTCGGGTTTTGCAGGAAAAAATTTCATCTCTGGGAAGCTTGGTAAACAGGGAAGTGAGCTTTTTCTTTACCTCTTCAAAATCACTTGTTCCCGAGCATATTATTTCAATACGGCAATGGTGCAAAATGCGTAGATATGCTCTGTATGCGGATTCGGGAGTTACTCTTTTCACACCCTCTACCGTTCCGAGTGCTCTGAAGGCGTAGGGCTCGTTTCTGAACATTATTTCATAAGCTTTTTGTGAGGCGTATGCCTGCTTATCGTTAATTTCCGATTCTATGTCGTCAATAACAGACTGCTTTTCCAAGCTTAAAATATTTTCGTCAAATTTTTTGTTTTCCGCAAATGGATTAAACAGACAGTCGGCCAATACTTCAACAGCCTCGCTATCCATATTCTCACCGTTTAAGGCATATTTACTGTCGATATAGTTTATGGAAAATATAATCCCTTGAGTGTCTCCCATAGAAGAAACGCTGCCGCATAGCTTTGCACAGTACATTGCAGAAAGCATATTATTCATTGATGTATAGGTTGGATTTTTTTTATTGAGCTTTGAAATATATCTGGAAACCACCGCATTTTCCGATGCAATTTCCTCTGACAGCGGAGACAGAAAGGCAATGAAAATACCGTTGGTTTTAAATCTCGAATCGGTTATCCTGCTAAAATATATATCCTTTCCGATTTCTCTCCTTTGAAAATTGTTTGCCATTCAGCTTGTCCTTTCCTTCATCAAATTATTACATTTTTATAGTATACCATATTCAATACATTATTTCCATAGATTTCACAAAAAAATCATTATGGAGCGGGTTATTAGAGACAAAAAAATTGGAACTCTTACGAGTTCCGAAAGTTAAATGATTAGAATGTGTAGAACAAAA
>DNUB01000294.1:0-230 GCA_003508605.1 Oscillospiraceae bacterium
GGGACATCGGATTTTGATTATACGTTTAGCTCCGCCTTTTCACCCAGCACGTCCTTATTAGCCTCCAGAACGGGGTTTACGCATTCCGCAAGGAATCTGTCTACCTGCTCGGGACATCTGCCGATAAAGCTTTCGGGCTGCAATACAGCCAAAATCTCCTCCTTGGTTATCTTAAAAATCGGATCGCCCGCTATTCTGTCAACAAGGTCGTTTTCTCCGCCCTCCTCCTT
>DNUB01000294.1:534-3379 GCA_003508605.1 Oscillospiraceae bacterium
GTCGTTTTCTCCGCCCTCCTCCTTGACCACTCTTGCGGCTGCTATGCTGTGCCGGCGCAAAGCCTCGTGAAGCTCCTGCCGATCGCCGCCCTTCTCCACCGCTCTCATCATAATGTTTTCGGTAGCCATAAAGGGCAGCTCCTTCATAACTCTCGCTCTTACCGACTTTTCGTAAACCACAAGACCGTCCGTAATATTTATCATGATATTCAGAATTGCGTCTGTAGCAAGAAAAGCCTCCGCAACGGCAATTCTTTTATTCGCACTGTCGTCAAGGGTTCTTTCAAACCACTGAGTCGCACTGGTAAATTCGGGATTAAGTGAATCTATCATAACATAGCGTGAAAGGGCGGTGATTCTCTCAGCTCTCATGGGATTGCGCTTGTAGGGCATGGCGGACGAGCCGATCTGATGAGCCTCAAAGGGCTCTTCCATTTCCTTGAAGTTGGCAAGGATACGCAGATCGTTGCTGAATTTTGAACAGCTGGCGGCAATTCCCGCCAAAACGTTGACTATCTGCGTATCGATTTTTCTCGAATAAGTCTGACCGCTGACATAAACGCATTTCTCAAAGCCCATTTCCTCTGCGATCATTTTTTCGAGCTTATCTATCTTTTCGCCGTCTCCGTGAAAAAGCTCCACAAAGCTTGCCTGCGTGCCCGTTGTTCCCTTTTGACCCAATAACTGAAGCTTGCTTATTCTGTATTCTAAATCCTCTAAATCCATTAAAAGCTCATTGGTCCAAAGTGTTGCCCGCTTTCCCACCGTGGTAAGCTGTGCGGGCTGCAAATGCGTATAGGCAAGGCAGGGCATAGACTTGTACTTTTCGGCAAAGGCTGCGAAATTTGCGATAACGTTTACAAGCTTTCTGTGAATTATCCTCATAGCGTCCCGCATAACGATTATATCCGTATTGTCTCCCACATAACAGGAGGTTGCGCCTAAATGAATAATACCCGCCGCATCGGGACAAGCCAGTCCGTAAGCGTAAACATGGGACATTACGTCATGCCTTACTTCCTTTTCTCTCTTTTCGGCAGCGGCAAAATCTATGTTATCGACGTTTTTTTCAAGCTGATCCACCTGCTCCTGCGTAATGTTAAGCCCCAGCTTCATTTCGGCACGTGCAAGTGCCACCCACAAGCGGCGGAAGGTGCTGAATTTCTTTTGGGCAGAAAAAACATACTGCATTTCCCTGCTTGCATATCTTGTGCAGAAGGGACTTTCATAGGTATTGTAATCTCCGGACATACTGCCTCCTTTTTTATAATAACCCATATTGTATTTATATTTTTAAATTATACCATATTTTGTCTGTGTTTGCAACCGTCTTTGGATAATATTTATAGGCATCTCCAAAAACATTATTTGAACAGACAGTGCGCTCCGCAGGTCTTTGCTCAAACAAGGTTTTTAATGTGCCAAATTTTAATGAGCCCAATTTTAATGAGCCAAATAGTATTATTACACAAAAAGGTAAAACGCCGCACATAAAAACAGTGCGGCGTTTCAGCTTAGGAGAATATCACAATATGAAAAAAGACTTTATTTAACAAATCTACTCGTTATCCTGCAAGGCGTCATAGCCCTCTTCGCCCGTTCTGACCTTCATGACGTTTTCAACGTCATAGACAAAGATCTTTCCGTCGCCGATCTGTCCCGTATAAAGGGCGTTTTTGGCGGTTTCAACTACCTTCTCCACAGGAACCTTGCAAACTACGACCTCAACCTTAACCTTAGGCAAAAGCCTCGGCTCCATGGGAACTCCTCGGTAAAATTCCGTAGAGCCCTTCTGCATACCGCAGCCCATGGTGTTTGTAACGGTCATGCCCGTGATCCCTATTCCGTAAAGAGCGTTTTTAAGCGGCTCAAACCGTTCAAGCTTGGTGATTATCTCAACCTTGGTCATTTTAACGTCCCCTGCGGGAACATTTGCGTTATCGGCGGACTTATGCTCCACGGAAACGGAGACTCCCGAAGCTTCCAGATTGCTGACCTCCCGCTCATGGTCGGCAGCACCTTCAACGTGCATTGCGGGAATAAAGTCCGCATAAGAGGAAATTAAGCCATGCTCCGTAATATCCAAACCCACAACCTCTTCATGATGAGAAACACGCAGACCTATCGTTTTCTTTATCGCAAAGAACATTATAAAGCAGGTAACGGCCGCCCAGCCCGCAACGGAAACAAAGCCCAAAAGCTGAATGCCCAGCTGGTGAAATCCGCCGCCGTAGAATAAGCCCGTTATGCCGTCCTGACCCTTGCCCGTTGCAAACAGACCAACGGCAATAGTGCCCCAAATTCCGTTAAGGCAGTGTACGGGAACCGCACCCACAGGGTCATCGACCTTAAGCTTGTAGTCAAGCAGCCATACGCCGAAGCAAACCAGCAAGCCTGCCACAAGTCCGATAACGGCCGCACCTAAGCAGTCCACATCGGCGCAGGGCGCAGTTATCGCCACAAGACCAGCCAAAGAACCGTTTAAGCACATGGAAACATCGGGCTTTCCGTTCTTTATCCATGTAAACATCATTGTTGTACAGGTTGCAACGGCGGGCGCAATGGTAGTGGTAAGGAATATCTGACCCAAAAAGTCGGTATTTCCCGCCGCCGCACCGTTAAAGCCGTACCAGCCGAACCAAAGGATAAACACGCCCAATGCGCCCAGCGTCATGGAGTGTCCCAAAATAGCCTTGGGCTTTCCGCTTTTGGTAAATTTGCCTATGCGGGGACCTTCCATCGCCGCACCGATAAGTGCGGCAATACCGCCCACCATATGTATTGCGGTAGAGCCTGCAAAATCCACAAAGCCAAGCTGCGAAAGCCAGCCGCCGCCCCAGATCCA
>DNUB01000294.1:3688-3992 GCA_003508605.1 Oscillospiraceae bacterium
CCAGCCGCCGCCCCAGATCCAGTGAGCCTCTATAGGATAGATCACTAAACTGATTATAGCCGAGTAAATGCAGTAGGACGAAAACTTCGTCCTTTCCGCCATCGCTCCCGAAACAATGGTTGCGGTGGTAGCGCAGAAAACTAAGTTAAATACAAAATTGTGCCATGGAAAATTTGCAAAATCCGTGAATATGCCTAAATTGGGAATACCCACAAGTCCGAACAGCGCGTCCTCGCCGCACAGCAAGCCGAAACCCAAAAGCGTAAAGGTAACTGTACCTATACAGAAGTCCATCAGGTTCTTC
>DNUB01000294.1:4320-4749 GCA_003508605.1 Oscillospiraceae bacterium
AAAGCCGCACTGCATAAAAAACACAAGAGCTGCGCCGATTAAAAACCAAACGCCCGTTGTTCCGAAAATGGTTATGCCTAACGCTTCGCTGACCGCCTCCGTGATGTTTGACGCTTCATTTACCTCCGCCATTAAGCTCATAGTAGTTAATGTCATTATTAACCGCTCCTTTCTGTAAGACAATACCTATGGAATTGCCTAAAACTAAAGGAGCTTAAGCACACCGTCGGTACGGTATGTTTAAGCTCCTTTGCTCTACATTTATATTATAATAACCCAATAAGTATTTGTCAATAGATTTTTGCAAGTTTATTGTGTGAATCCTGCATTTTGTTGCATAGTTACACTGTTTTCCTCATATACAAGTACATTTTTTGCAATTTACATAAATATAAGCTGCACAATATTAAAAGGGACAAAAATGTCCCT
>DNUB01000314.1 GCA_003508605.1 Oscillospiraceae bacterium
GGGGCGTTGCCCCTCATTGAAAGACAGGTTCTTAACGCTGTGACCCTCATTTTTTCGTATTCCTGCTGTTTTTATCATAAATAATCTTAAGCCCCTTCAAAACCAGCTGCCGATCCAAAATAAAGTCATTTCTGCAATAATCCTTGATCAGTGCGCCAAAGCCGCCCGTAACCACTACCGTTGACTTACCCAGCCGCTCCTGAAAACGGTCGATAAAATTATCCAGCATACCCGCATGACCGTAAAGAATACCCGAACGCATACAGTCGACGGTGTTGGTGCCTATTACGGGAGCGTTGCCCTCTAAGCTTATCATAGGCAGGGACATAGTGCCGCTTGCCAGTGCTTCAAGGGAAATTTTTATACCCGGAGCGATAATGCCGCCGATAAATGCGCCGTCCTTATTAACCGCATAAACCTTTGAGGCAGTGCCCAAATCTATTACTATGCAGGGCAGCGGATATAATTCCTTAGCCGCCGCTCCGCCGCATGCCAGATCCGCTCCCAAGGTGGACGGGTCGTCGATAAGTATGTTAAGTCCCGTCTTTACCCCCGCTCCCACCATAACAGGCTCGACGCCGAACACCCTCTTTACCGCCGCCTTAAGCTGATCTGCCACAGGCGGCACCACCGAAGAAATAACTGCGCCGTCTATCTGCTCGGTCTTAAGGCTGTAAAGGCTGAAAAGCTGGGCAAGAGTCACCGCATATTGGTCCGCCATACGGTTTTTGTCGGTATCCATGCGGGATTCAAAAACCGCCTTATCGCCGTCGAATATTCCGTATACTATATTGGTATTCCCGATATCAACAGTCAATATCATATTAGATATTTTTCCTTTCCTTTACTGCCGGGAGCCGTCCTGAGGCTGTTCCACGGACTCGTTTTCGGACTTTTCCTCCGGTTTATTTTCGGAACCCTTTTCCTTTTTGCCTTCGGAGTCTTCCTTTGCCTTTCCTGCGGATTCTCCCTCCGCTTTGTCGGTATCCTTGCCGCCGTCCTCGATTAAACCGTCGATGTCCTCATATTCGTCTCGGTCGTACTCGTCCTCGATCTTTCCCTCCCGGAACAGCTTTCTTTCGGCAAACTCCGCTTCCTTCTGTGCCTTCAGTTCAAGATTGGCCTCGCCGACGTATATTTTGCGCAGATGCTCTCTGCGCAGCCTTCTGTCCTCGGGATTGCGCTTAAGCCACAGAATGACAAGTCCGATAAATATGATGATTCCCGCAGCGGAAATAATTATTGCGGCAGGATAGCCTGCGGTGGTGAACCTCATCTCAATAGTGTGATTTCCCGCCGAAAGGGGCAGTGCGATAAGGGAATCCACCGTTTCAACGCTCTCGGTTATGACTCCGTCAACATAGATCTTCCAGCCCTTTTCCACGGGAATGGTGGTAAAGAACGTCATATCCCTGTCGCAGCTTACCCTGCTCACCACCTTAGTGGCGGAGTCCAGCTCACATACGGTGTCCTTATTTGTTTCAAGCAGCTCGGAAAGCCCCTGCTTCATTGCCTCTTCGTTTCCTATATAAAACTCCGCTTCACGGAAATAAAGGTTATCCTTTGTAAGAGAGAGCTTGACGGTTATCTCCTGCCCCTCTTCAAATTCCCCGAAGTTTCTCATATAGTTATTGTCGCCTTCAAAATACTTGCCCTTTGACATACCGTTTACCGATACGTCGACGGTTCTTTCATAGGTGGAGGGCAGATACATGTAAAGGTCGCCCGTTTTGGTCATCGTAAAGGTGTAGGTAAGGCTTGCGGGATTTCCCGTATTGATCTTTTTAAAGCTGCGGTGCTCGTCCGAGGTGTTGCCCTGATTTATGTTGGTGGTTTCAAGGCTTGGGTCCTGAATCCTTGTATAATACTCGTAATCCTTGCCGATAAGGGTGTTAAGCAGCTCGGTCTGCGCCTTAAAGGGGTCGAACTCGCTGAGATGCAGCTCAAGGGCTTCCTTTTCGACCAAATAGCATATGGGCAGCGCATATTCGTTTTCGGTAACGCTGATCTCCCTGCCGTTTCTTACGTCGTCGGTGGTATTATTGTCCGTGCTTAGCTCATATTTTACGCCAAACAGGCTGGAGGTTATCATGGTTGCGCCGCTGTATCTGGTGTAATGGCTTCTTGCGGTAAAGCCCAAGCGTTTTAACAATTCTATGGGCTTTGCGTTCAGGGTGGAGGAGCTGTGGGAAAGACCGTACATATTTACCGCCAAGGGATCGTTTACCGTGCGGAAAAACTGTTTTTCTATGCGGTAAAAGCCGTCGTCCTTTTCCTTTATCTCGTCTACCTTTTCTCTTAAAGGCAAAATTACGTCAAGATAGCTGGGACGGGTGGAATAAACGATATCCCTGTGCTGGGTGTAGATCTGAGCGGCGGTGTTGTATACCGCCTCGCTGCAGATTACGCCCATAATGATAAAGGAGAAAACTCTGGTGCGGTTTCTGCGAAAATCCATATTAAAGCTTCTGCGCAGCTGTAAAACCACCGCCGTAACCGTAAAGAGAATTATCATGGCGGGAATGATCGTAGAGAAGTTGTCCAAGGTATCTCTGCCGTTGTTCAGATCCTCTACGAAATTATCCATATTTTCCTGATAAACCATTATGGCGAACCACACTGCGGCGGTAACGCCGATAATCCTTGTGTTGATCTCCTTGATTTTGTCAAAGGTTCTTGCGGCAATAACCGTAAGCAGGAAACAAATCATAAAGGAATAGCGGTAAGGCAGCCAGTTGGGCATTTGTCCCCCGTGCCACATCATATCCACGGGACGGACATACATACACAGAACAAGCAGCAAAAGCACCGCCGCATAGCCTATTCGCTCACTGCGCCTTATCTTGTGGCAGAAGAAAAAGGAGGGTACAAGCAGAATGGTGATAGTTCCGCAGTAAAGGAAGGGCAGTCCCGACATACGCACGGTGTCGTAGCTGTTGGGCAGAATCTTATCCAAAAGCTCGATAAAGGGGAAGTTTTCCTTTAAGCTGTAATCGGGAGTGGAAAAGGCAAACTTTCCGTAAGAAAGGGACTCGTATACGGGAATAATCATAAAAGCGGAGATCATAACGGCGACAACGCCTAAGCCCAAAATCGAAACGGCGATTTTGAAAAAGCTTTCCCTTGCTTCGCTGTGCTTGGTGATAACCATATAGAGCATAAAATATATCACGGAAAAAATGGCCAGCATATAGCCGATATAGAAGCAGGTAACAAAGCCGTAAACCCATGCGAACATCAAAAGCCTGAACCGCCTTTGATCCACAAAACGCTCAATGCCCAAACAAATAATGGGAAGTATCATAACGCCGTCAAGCCACATGGGGTTCATGGTCTGAACGACGGTGTAGGCGCAAAGGGAATAGCAGATGCTGAACAAAACGGTGGAAAGCTTGGTGCATTTTTTTGAGCGGGACAGATAGATCGACATACAAAGACCTATCGCACCCACCTTTGTGCACATCATAACAAGAAGCCCGTCGAGAATATGAGCTCTCGGAAAAAGCCATACGATAAAGTTAAAGGGGCTGGCAAGATAGTAGCCGATAATGCCCATCCACTCTCCCGAAAGGTTTCTGCTCCATGAATAAAACAGGCTTTCGTCGCCGTACAATACGTCATACATATGGTCGTAGTAATAAACATACTGTCCGTTAAGGTCAAGGGACAGTACGCTTTGCTTGCCCAGGGGATACACTCCGAAAATAAAGTAGCTTATGAGAAGTATAAGCGCAGGCAGCAAAAAGGACAGCCACATTTGGTTTTCCTTTTTGAAAAAATGAATTATGCCGTTTTTGGCATAGCCCAAATATTCCCGCGCCGTATCACCGAAGCTTTTTTTTGCCGTAGCTGTTGCGGTCATCTTTTAAGTTCCTTTCCGAAAAGGTCGTTGTCTTTTCTCTTAAGTCTTTTAATGCCTATTTATTAAACGATTTTTTCCTTTAATGCTCACAGCGGTTTGGGGGTTTTTATTTTGAGGCGTCCTTTGATTTGTCGGTATCGAGAGAAACGATATATCTCGGTCTTCCCTTGATTTCCTCGTAAATCTTGCTCAAATAATATCCGATAACTCCCAGGGCAAGCATTATAAGCGAGGCGGAGAACAGAACAACGGGAATTATGCCGTTCTGATATTGACCGCTGCAAAGCTTAACCAAGGAAAGGATCCCCGAAACGATTGACGCAATAAAAAATATAATGCCGAAAACCGTCACAAGATGCAGGGGAGCGTTGGTAAAGCTGGTGAGATTTGCCATTGCGAATTTAAAAAGTTTTTTAAAGCTCCACTTGCTTGTCCCTGCGTTTCTGGGGGCGACGTTAAATTCCACCCTTGTCGTCTTAAAGCCCACCCAAGCCGACAAAGCCCTGTAAAAGGTTATTCTTTCGGGCAGCTCGTTCAGTGCGTCGATTACCTGCCTGTCCATAAGCTTATAGTCGCTGGCTCCGTTCATATCTATATTTGACGAACCCTTCATCATACCGTAAAAGCTTTTGGCGAAAAAGCCGTAAATGGGGTTTTCCTTTCCTCTGGAGGCCTTTACCGCTTCCACCACCTGATAGCCCTGCTTCCACAGATTGTACATTTCCACCATAAGCTTCGGCGGATGCTGCAAATCGCAGTCGATAACGACGGCGCAGTCTCCCTTGCAGTGCTTTAAGCCCGCAAAAATTGCGCCCTCCTTGCCGAAGTTGCGGGAAAACTTTAATCCCCTTACCCACCTGTTTTTCTCGGCAAGCCCTTCGATAAGCTCCCAAGTCCTGTCCCTTGAGCCGTCGTCCACAAAAAGAATTTCGCAGTCTATGCCGTTTTCTTCCATTATGCCGCCTATCACGGCGGCGGTATTTTCGATATTATCCTCCTCGTTATAAGCAGGAATTATTATTGACATCATGATCTTTTATTCTCCTCGCTTGTTTGAAGCCTCAACGGTAAGCCCTCCGCTGCCTGTGGTCACATACAGGTATTTAGATAAGTCCGAGGTCTTTTGAAGATCTATACTTCCGTAAAATCTTTCGTCAAGTCCCATAAGACTGCTGTCAAGCCAGCCGCTTTCGGTACGGTACTGCAAATTCACTCCCGAAAAATCGGGGACCAGCACCGTTATATTTCCCTCCCTGCTCTCAAAGCTTCCCGAGCTTACAAAAGCGTTGTAGGAACAGAAAATATCTCCTCTTACGGCGGCTGCGTCTATTTCCTTATGTGCGCCGTAAATGTAAATGCTGCCGCTTCTGGTGCGGAGCTTGCAGTATCGTGACAAGGTCTCCTCCACCGTAATATCTCCGCTGCCGCTGTTAAAATAAAATTCCCGGTAATCCCTTACAGGCAGCCACAGGGTCATTTTGTAGCCGAACTGATCCTTGGCGAAAACCGAAATCGTAAAGGAATCGTCCTGGGTAAGCCTTAGGTAATCCTCGCTGCTTTCCTCCACAATAACCGGCATATCGTTGGTGTATTCCAATGTAATGTTATCGCCGTCATAGCATTTTATCTCAAAATCGAGTCCCGACGTGCTGATATAAATATAGTTGGCATTGGGAAAGGTAAGCCTTTCCTTAACCACCGTACCCTCATACCCACGCTCCGAATCCATATAAACAAAACCGATCAGCACCGCAAGAGAAGCAAGAGAAAGAACCAGGCTTATTTTAAAATGGGGGAAAAAGCTGAAATTTGAATATATTCTTCTCCATCTTTTACCCGCCGCTGCGGCAAGGTAGGTATATAAGAGTCTTACCGAAAAGGGAGCAAGCAGGCAAAGGGAAAAGCACAGAAATACCCCAAGACACAGCATAAAAGCTCCTGCCGCCGCAAGGGACGCAGGAGAAAGGTCCGAAACCACATTGAGAGGCGTTATATCGCCCAATAAGCAAAGCAGTCCCAGGGGAAGGCATAAAAGCCCCACCGAAAGAGCAATAAGCGCAAAAACCGCTATGGAAAAATTTATGCCGAAAAGCACCAGAAAGCCCGCTGCGGCGGGTATCATAAAAATTCTCGGCAAAAGCACTCTCGGAGGCTTTTTCCCTTTATCCATTCTATTATCTTCCTCTTAGGCGGCGTCTGATGCTGAAGCGGGTACCGCGTCAGTTTAAAAGGGGAGCGGCTTAAGCCGTATTTTTGCGGCGCCGCCTTTATTATTGTGTCCCCCGCTTTTGCCAAATCCGCCCACGGGGGCGTCCCTGCTTTGCGTCAGCCCGCCCTGAAGCGTCCGCATATTCCTGCGGCGGGGCTCTCGGTAGGGAACGCCCCGCCTGCCGTCCTTGTCTTATTTTAATTTGGATTTAGTTTTAACCACATTATTTTAACACAATAGAGTTGAAGTGTCAAGGGGTTGGGTTTACTGCGTTGGCTTTTTGAACTGCGTTTGGCTTTTTTACTGCGTCGGTTTTTTGAACTGCGTTTGGCTTTTTTTAACTGCGTCGGCTTTTTTGTAGTTTTTACGAGCTGCGCCCGCAC
>DNUB01000222.1 GCA_003508605.1 Oscillospiraceae bacterium
GGATATAATATTTGTAAATAATATTAAATTTGATATAAATTGTAATATTTCACCAAGCATAATAGAAGAAATGAAAGAATTAGCTAAGTGCAAAATTCAAATAGGTGAAATTGAGAATTTTATAAACGATACCCCTAAAATAGCCCGATATGTATATCTTCGTGAAGATATAAGTGAAAATGATATAAAAAAGATTCGCAGGCAAAAAGGCAAGGCAAAACAAATGATCAATTTTTTATATCGTGCAACACCACTTAAACCAGTGGATTTTCTTCTTAACAAACTGCACATTATATCCTTTTTACAAGCTATTATACTTGATGAAAAAAATGAGATATTCGATTATACTTTCTATGGTTATCAAAAATCCATGAAGCATAAGCAACAAGTTCAAATAGCGATTAATCAAGATAAGCGTCCGGTAGATGCTTTAAAAGTTTATTGGAGCAGAAAAATTAATGATCATTGGTACGCAAACATTGGTCGTTATGAGATGCGATGCAAAATGAGAGAATTAGAAAATATATGTGATACAGCTCTTTTGAATTTTTTAAATGATATATAAAATATCAATAAACCAGTCTGAATTATTGTAAAAATTTAACAAAACCAAAAACGGAGTGTTCGGTGTATTATGCACCGAGCACTCCGTTTTGTTATAATCATTATTTGAGACAGCGAAAAATCAATATGTCAATCTCCAAGTAAAGCAGAAAGGAGTAAAATCACAGTGTCAATAAGAATCAACTGCTTTATATTTTTAAGGAAATTTAATTTTAAGGAGGATTTATGTCAAAAAAATATTTCCAAAACATGACGAAAAGCGAGCGTCGTGAGTACAAACGATATTGCAAAAACGAGCAACAACAAAAACTATTACCGCAAACCCGAAAATGTCGCAATATTTCCCCTGAATTAATTCTCAACAAAGCATCACCCGGTATAGCTTTAGGTTATCAAAAATGTGAACCCAACTCTTTCATAGGAATTCCACAAGGGACAGAGGGTAATATGATTGTTTTAGGCGGCACCGGAAGCGGAAAGAGTACAGGAATATGCAGGCCAACAATTGCTGCGTGGAAAGGACCATTATGTGTTACTGATATAAAAGGTGAACTGTCAAGCTCCTACCAAAAATTGCAGCAGCAGGGGGCGGTTGTAAGACCGTTCATAAAATTTGACCCAATGCAAGAAAACAGCCCCAGTTATGATCCGTTTTTCTTGCTTTCAAAGGATGGGGAAGAAAACCTTGTAAATAATATCTGGGATATAGTGGTATCAATAATACCGCTTTCCTGTAATGAAAAGGAACCGTTTTGGACGCAATCTGAACAATCTGTATTTGCCGCTGCTTTGCATTATTATTACAAGCAAGGTCTTGATTTCATTGAAACACTGCTCATCATTTCAGACAATTCTCTAATTGAGTTAATCCAATCTATCGCTGAAAGCAATAACAAAATTGCAAAAATGTATATTGGTGAGTTAGCTAAGATAAAAGGTGAAACTCTATCTGCTATTGACAGAGGGCTGAGAAACAAACTTATTCTATTTGCTACCAACCCTTTTATTTGCAGAGCTTTAAGCAGTAAGGAAAAGAACAGGAATTGCTTTTCTTGGGACGACTTGGAAACATCTAACATTTTTCTATGTATCCCGGAGGATAAAATTGAGCAGTTTAGCAGCATGGTAAATCTTATGTACTCACAGCTTATAAAGCACTTAGAACGCAGACCTGACAAATATAGTCGAGAGGGCAAAATGAATTCTCCTGTTTTAATCTTAATGGACGAATTTGCAAGGTTTGGAAAACTAAGCCCAATTTCCAACGCAATAGCTACCTTGCGTAGTAAGTCTGTTAATATATGCCTTGTTTTACAAAGCCTTGCTCAGCTCGATAAGGTTTACGGGACAGATGAAAGGAGGATTATTTTGGATAACTGCCAATATTATGCTATTTTAAGAGTAAACGACCTTGACACTTAGAAATATTTCAGTGAGCTTATTGGAACGCAGGAAAGCAGAATAAAAAGCTACGGAGAAAATTCAGACGGTTGTGGCAATATCCTCGGATACAGCGAACAATCATCTGAAACGAGAACACCTATAATTTACTCGCATGAGTTTTCTACGCTGAATGATGTTTTACTACTGTCGCCATTTGGTTTTTATAGAATTGATAAAATCGTAATGGGTAGTGAAATGCTTCAAATACCATCAAAATCTACTTCGTTATCTATTGCCACACAAGCAGATGAAGGCACTAACGAAAGGCTGGTTATACACGCCCAAGCATTTGTTACCAATAATCAAGAACACAATCAAACTTTTAATGGAGGTTTTTAAATGAAGACTTTAGAAGAACAGCTTGTTCAAGCCCAAAACAAACTTGAATCCATTCAGCACAGAATTAAAGAAAAAGATCGTAAAGAAAGAAAAGCCAAAGAGAAAATCGACCAACGCAGGAATTTCATAATCGGAGAGCTGGTTTGCAAATATTTTCCCCAACTTTTAAAGCTTATTCCCGGCACCAAACAGGAGAATACCGAAATTTTCAGAAATCTTGATTTGTTCTTAAAGGTTTTGTCTGAGGATAAGAATCTTTTTGAGCAAATATATGGAAAGGTCAATATTTTAAAAGGAACTTTTGCAATTGTCAGACGAAACAATCTGTCTAACAACGAAAAATAGGGGGATTTTATGGCAAACTTTCATGTAGAGGTTGGAGTCGTCAGCCGTGGAAAAGGAAAATCTATCACAAGAGCTGTAAGCTATGTTGGAAGAACAAAGCTGTACGATTACTACAAACGGGAACATTGCAGTTATCCCAAAAAAGATCTGTTGTATTTCAAAATCTACCTACCCATCAACGCTCCGCCCCAATTCAGCAATCCGCAAATCCTTTGCAACGAAATCGATAAATCCGAAAAACGGTATGACGCTCGCACTGCACGAACTTTTATATGTTCCTTGCCCAACGAGTTGCCCTTTAACGAATTAGTTGAAATTGTCAATGAATTTGTACAAGAAAATTTTATAAGTAAAGGGCTATGCTCCATTGTTGCAATACATGAGGGGAGAAATACAAAAAATCCTTCTCATAACAACCCCCACGCTCATATTATCGTTACAACCCGTACATTGGGCAAAGACGGCTTTAATGCTAAAAAAGACAGGGAGCATGACAAAAAGAATTATGTTCACTTATGGCGTGAAAATTGGGCAAAAGTGCAAAATCGAGCCTATGAACGCAATCGTTTAGATATCCGTGTAAGCCATGAAAGCCTTGAAGTTCAAGGCGAACACGAACGTGAACCTACCATTCATTTATCTCAAAGAGATTGGCAGAAGGAACAAAAAGGTGAACGAACAGCTGTCGGTGACAGAAAAAGAGCTATCAAGAAAAGAAATCAGGAAAAGACGCTTAAGCGTCAGCGTGAACAAGAATGCACTTTGGAAATGGAACTATCACGTTGATTGCTCCCTCGTATTTATCAATTCATGAAATATATATTATAACCTGAAAGGAGTAAATACTATGGACAAAAGCATACTAAGGCTCGATGCCTACACAGACGCTATGTCTGCCAACACTTACCGCACATTCTTCACAACCAAGCACGGACGCAAGTTGTATATGTCGCTGAAGATTTCCAACGGGAAATGCACCATTATTAAATGCTTTTACACAGACCGCAACCAAAATCAAACAGGTGAAGAACGTTACAGCTCCAAGCCTCTTAAACTCCGAACCTTTGAGTTTCCGTTAGACAAGCTGTTAGAGGTAGTCGAGTCGACGCTTGACAAAAAATTCTATGGTGTTGAATATATTCGTGACGAAACAGCTGATTTGCCTATCGAGGAATATATTAAAGCAAAAACTGCCGCAGGCATTGTTAAATACCGTTTTCTTGTATTAGTGGGAGAAGGCGAAACCTACAACGGGTTGCCCATTCGGTTACGCACAAGGCTTAAAAATCAGCTTCACCGCTCTATTTATGTTGATTTGTCGTACTACAAAGAGGAACAAGGCGTTGTAAATCAATGCTATTACTATGACCGCAGATACAAGCGGCAAGACGTCAAAATCACACCGCCGCAGCTGATAAGCTGTTTCTTTTCATTCACTAACGAGGGAATATTAAATCTTATCAATCACGAAATATGTTGTAATTTCACGCATATAATCGTAACAAGCGGAATTGATATAGATTCCAACACCACACCGCTTTGCGGCGCAATTTAGGAGGTAATTATGGCAAAGCTAACAACCGAATACACTGACATTAAGGACATATGTCATCAAGTCAAGCACGTCGTTCCGCCGAGCATTGATGAAAACAGCAAGGAAAGAATTACAGAAGAACTATTAAACGTACTTTCCAAGCCAAAAAAGATTTCTGCCTGATAGTATCTCGAAAGCATTTTACCACGGAAAGGAGGAGATGTCAAGATGATTGTGATTTATGCCCGCAAATCAGTGGAACGTGAAAACAGCATAAGCTGCGAAACCCAGACAGAATACTGTAAATCAATGATAAAGCCCGATGAGCGCAGTGAAAAAGTCACAATCATAGTGGACAACGGTTTTTCAGGCGGCAATGTAAACCGAGAAGGCTTTCAGAAGATGATGAAGCTGATACGGCAGGGCAAGGTTCGCAAAGTGATTGTCTACAAATTAGACCGTATGAGCCGCTCACTGGCTGACTTTGTGGATATTTTGAATGAATTTAAACAGCATGACGTAAAATTTGTGTCCTCTCAGGAATCCTTTGACACCGCCTCGCCTTACGGTGAAATGATAGTAAAGCTGTTGGCGGTATTTGCCGAGTTTGAGCGCACTTCAATAATCGAGCGGGTCACACAGGCATATGCTCACCGCAGTGAAATGGGTTTTTATATGGGCGGCAGGCAGCCCTATGGGTTTGAGCTTATACCCGCCGTTATTCATGGCATTGAAACAAAAAAGCTGAATGCTATTCCTTCCCAAGCCGAGCAAGTTCGTTACATATATGAGGTTTATGCGCAGGAAAGCGTTTCCTTGCGGCGATTGTTAGATATTCTTGTTGCAGAAGGCAAAAAGCCATTGGACGGCAGTGACTGGTCAACTGCAAAGCTTTCCGCCTTGCTGAAAAATCCGATTTATGTAAAAGCGGATTCGGATATATACGATTACTACGAACGGCACGGAACCCAAATGGTAACAGACCCGTCAATGTTTACAGGCGAATACGGCGCACAGCTGTACGGACGCAGCAAGCACAAGCCCGATAATCTCGATTGGTCGGATATGAAGCTTGTCTTACTTACACATCAGGGGATTATTGACTCCGATATATGGATTAAATGTCAACGAAAGTTGGAGAAAAACAAGCAGATTACCAACAGCTACAGCAATAACACAAGCTGGCTTGCGGGAAAAATTGTCTGTGAAAAATGCGGGCATCATATGACCACCGTCAAGGGAGTTATCAACAAGGAAGGAGAAATTCGGCGTTACTTCAACTGCACGGGAAAATCCCACCAAAAAATCTGTACGGGGACTAAAGTTACGATTTATGCCGAGGATTTGGAGAATATGGTTTACGGCTGTATCACTGAAAAGCTGTCGGATTTAAAGGAGATCAAGCGTACAGGCAAAGCCGTCGATTACTCTGAAATCAACGATTTAAAGCTTAAACTTAAAACTGTGGAGCAGAACGAAAAACAACTGATTGACACCATTTTAGCAGGCGGGTTTAATGCCGATTTGTTAGAGCTTGCCAACCAAAAAGCCGCACAGCTTAAACAGGACAAAATAACATTGCAGGATAGGATAGATGAGCTTAAAAGCAAAAACGAGGACGCTTCTGTTATTGTAAATCTCAGCAGATCTTGGAAATCCGCTGATTATAGGCGAAAAAAGGAGGTCGCCGATATTATGATCGATAAAATCCTTATCGGTGAGGACGGCAGCACTAAGGTTATCTGGAACATTTGATTTAGGTGGACTTCAGTAGCTGCATAAATTTAGTCAAGTATGATTGGACATCGTACTTGACTAATTTTTTGTATGCAACTCAAAAAGGTATTGCCAAATATCACAATTATGCTTTCATGCAATAAGTTCTATTAACATATTTCTTCATCCACTTCTCGTCCCTGTTCTCTCCATACTCACTCATCTGACAATCATTAAACAAATCCTCCGCCAATTCCAAAAGCACATCATGAAATTCAAGATTAGCTTTATACTTCTGAGGAATAGTCTTATATCCTAAATACGCTCCTATAATATTGCCGCAAACCGCTCCCGTGGAATCGCCGTCTCCATTGTGGTTTACTGCGGTGCAAACTGCCTTTTCAAAATCGTCATGATATTTTATTGCACAATATGCGGCAATTGCAAGGGTTTCTTCTGCAACCCACCCTTCGCCCAGCCGGTGAATTGCCGCTAAATCATCGCATTCTTTTTGCGCCAAATCCACCGCCTTTTTCATCAGCTCCGTAAAATATCCGATATGAGTACAATTTTTAAACAAGCCCTGCATAGCGGATATTGAATCATTAACCGCCTGTAAAACCGAAATATTATCATTTTTTACAATCATATTGATTATATGTACCAAAGCAGCGGCAGGGATATAGCCTAACTCATGTCCGTGGGTAATGGCGGCGGCTTCCGCACCCACCGTATCGATTTCTTCCTGTGTCATATGCTCAAAATGCGCAAGATACAGACCGATAGGCGCAACACGCATAACTCCGCCGCAGCCCTTGCTGTTATTTATGGGATTATCTAATGTTCCCTTCTCACCCGAAGCCAAAGCCGAAAGGCATGTGTTTCCCGGCGCCCTTCTTTTAAACATTTCGGGCATATTCATAAGCCAGCTGTATTTTGCGTAATTTTCTTCTATGTCTATGGGGAACGGTTTTGTTTGCGTCAAATACCAGCCCTCGTACTCAAAGCCGATATAGCTTGTAAGGCTGCCCATGATTCCCCTGAGCCTGCCCCTTGTTATGCCGTCCAACAAAGCCGTTGCTGTAAACATAGTCATTTGGGTATCATCGGAAACTACTGCTTTACCGTTTTGCAATTCATATTCGGTTATTCCGCTTTTGCCGTATCTGCTGAAAATGTCGCTTTCCGAGGAAAATTCAACTGCATAGCCTAAGGCATCGCCGATTGCGCCGCCTATAAGACAGCCTTGGTATTTGTCTGTTAAATTTGACATTTATAGATTCCTCCTTTGAAATTTAAAATTTTAAAAGCCAATTTGCAATATCAACCACCTTAATTCCCTCATACTGATAATCCTCATGCCGTGTCCTTGCAATAATCACTTTAGGGTAAGCGTCGCCGATTGACAGCAGCGGAGATACTTCTCTTTCAAAGGTTTTTTCGTCTGCTATATTGTCCGACACCTGAATATATATCTTCTCGTCTCTCTTAATTGCAACAAAGTCAATTTCTTTTTTGTAAAGCACTCCCGCATAAATTTCATAACCTCTGCGAAGAAGCTCGATTGCCACAATGTTTTCCAGTATCCGTCCGTAATCCATATTCTTTGTACCAAGCCTTGCATAGCGGAATGAATGGTCGCTTAAATAATATTTTTCATTTGAAGAGATGTATTTTTTCCCCTTAACATCATATCTGCGAACCTTATAAAAAGCAAAAGCATTGCACAAATACTCCACATATGCGCCTACGGTCTTATGGTTAATAGCGTCATTGCTGCCGTTAAATGTATTGGTGATACTTCTTGATGAGGTAAGATTTGATATGTTATCCATAAGAAAATCAACCAGCCTGTCCATAAGAGCGGTGTTTCTGATTTTATATTTTGTCCGAATATCCCGCACTACAAGAGTTGAAAAAACCTCCTCGATATAATTGTACTTTGCTTCATAATCCTTGTACAAATAAGAACCCGACATTCCGCCTTCTAACACATATTTGTCAAAAGCATTATATATATCATCACCGCCGAAGTAACTGAAATATTCGGCAAAGGAAAAAGGATAAACCTTGATTTCAAAGGTTCTGCCCGTAAACAGTGTGGCAAGGTCAGAGCTTAACAAAAAAGCGTTGGAGCCTGTTATATAAATATCGTATTTTTCCGAAGCGTGCAGGCTGTTTATTGCCTTTTCAAAATCTTTGCACATCTGTATTTCATCAATCAAGACATAATTATCCTTGCCTTTTGAATAGTGCGAATTAATATATTCATAAAGAGCGTGATAATCGTTCAATTCCTCAAATTCTATAAGGTTGAAATTTACGTGTATAATATTGGCGTTCTCATTATGACCGATAACGTAATCTTTAAAAGCCTCAAGCAGCTTGGATTTTCCCGAACGGCGAACACCTGTTATTACCTTAATATCGGGAGTTCCCATTGCGCCTGTTATTTTGTCAAGGTAATCTTTTCTTTCAATCAGCTTCATTTTTCAATCACGCTCCTTTGCCTGCTTTATATATTATACCACTTCTATTACCCAAAATCAAGATTTTTTTATTTTTGGGAAATAAAATTGTAAGCTCAAGTGCCATATTCCTTTTAAATTCCTCAAAAATCCCCTTAATTTCGCAAGCATCGCTTCGCCAAACCTCTGAAAATGCACCACTTCCCTTGCCCTCAAAAACTTAATAACACTATTAACATCAGGGTCATCCGAAAGCCGCAAAATATTATCATAGGTGGCTCTTGCCTTTTGCTCTGCGGCCAAATCCTCAACCAGATCCGCAATAGGATCTCCCTTACTCTGCAAATATGCAGCCGTAAAGGGAGCTCCCGCTGCGCTTTGCGGATAAACGGCGTTTGCATGGTCAACGTAATAATCGCCTGCACCGTACCGGTCAAAGGATTTTGCGCCTTCTCCCGATGTAAGCTGGGAAACTATTGAGCCTACAATTTCGAGGTGGGCAAGTTCTTCGGTACCTACATCGTGCCCGGAAATGCTCCGAATCAAGCCCAATGCGGACAAGCCGACATTTGCGGGCAATTTGTCCGTCCGTAAGCCTTTATGAATTTTTAATGTTAAAAACGTTGTTGACAAACTTTTATATATAATTCTTTATCATGCTGCAAACTTTGCCTGAAAACCGATACAGCTTGTCGAAAATGCGAAAGCGATTTTTTCGACAAGCTGTATCAAACGATATTTAATTCAATGAGGGGCAACGCCCC
>DNUB01000209.1 GCA_003508605.1 Oscillospiraceae bacterium
TAAAAAAGCCAACGCAGTAAAAACGCTAAACGCAGATGAAAATACTATAAATAAATCCGTTACGTTTTCGGAGCAAAACCTTCAAAATAGTTTTTGTTGATTTTCTTAAAATAATGTGTTAATATACTCTATATGGAAATTGTAAAAAGGGGTGAAAAGCAGTGCCGCAGGTCAAGGCTCAGGAAAAAGGCTTAAATCTTTTAAAAAAAGGACAAAAGGGATTTATTCATGCCGTTTTCAGCCGTTTCGGGCTTATTGTTGTTATGCTTCTTATTCAAACGGCGTTGCTTTTGGGCGTTTTTATCTGGCTGCAAAATTATCTGCCTCATTATTTCGGAGGCGTTTCGGTTTTGCGTATTGTTATGATGATTTATCTTCTTAACAAAGAAATGTCGGGAGCCGCAAGAACCACATGGCTTATAATAATCATGATACTGCCTGTTTTCGGACTGCTGCTTTACATCTTTACTCAAAGCAACTTAGGACATAGGCTGCTTAAAAAAACGGCGGAGGAAATAACAAAGGAAACAAGGGAAATCATTTCACAGGACGAAAAAGTTATAAATCGGCTGAAAAACGAAAGCAAGGGAGTCCTATCACTTTCCCGATATATGATGAGAAGCGGCTGTCACCCGGTTTATGCAAATTCGCAAATAACATATTTTCCCTTGGGAGAGGACAAGCTTAAGGAGCTTTTAATACAGCTTAAGCAGGCAAAAAGCTTTATCTTTCTGGAATATTTTATAGTTGCGGAAGGGGAAATGTGGGGACAGGTGCTTGAAATCTTAGCCGAGAAAGCCAAAGCGGGCGTTGACGTGCGTTTTATGTATGACGGCACATGCGAGCTTGCCCTGCTTCCTGTTGATTACCCAAAGCGCATAGAAAAATTAGGAATAAAATGCAAGGTATTTGCACCGATAAAGCCCTTTGTTTCTACCCACTACAACTATCGTGACCACAGAAAAATCCTGGTTATAGACGGGCATACCGCTTTTACGGGAGGAATAAATTTAGCCGACGAGTACATTAACCGAAAATCCCGCTTCGGACATTGGAAGGATACCTCGGTTATGATTAAGGGAGACGCCGTAAAAAGCTTTACTCTTATGTTTCTGGAGCTTTGGGGAATGGAAAGAAAGCCCGAGATAAGGAAAGAGGAGTACGGCAGGTTTTTATCGTACGACGCCAAGCCTCAGTATGAAGCAAGGGGCTTTGCGATCCCCTACGGCGACAATCCCCTTGATAAGGATCTTTTGGGGGAACGGGTATATATGGATATTTTAAACAGAGCGGAAAGCTACGTTCATATAATGACTCCGTATCTTATTCTTGACGAGGAAATGGAAAATACCCTTAAATATACGGCGGAGAGAGGCGTTGACGTAACGCTGATACTTCCCGGCATTCCCGATAAGTATGTGGCTTATGCTCTGGCGAAAACTCACTATGTTTCATTGCTTAAATCGGGGGTAAGAATCTACGAGTACACTCCGGGCTTCGTTCACGCCAAGGTTTTTGTAAGCGATGACAAAGAGGGTACGGTAGGTACTGTAAACCTCGATTACCGCAGCTTTTACCATCATTTCGAATGCGGCGTCTATATGTACGGAACGGACTGTCTTGCCGATATGGAAAGGGATTTTGAAGAAACCCTGAAAAAATGCAGAAGGGTCACCTTTGAAACCTATAAAAACGAAAAGCTTTTTATGAAAATCGTGGGAAAGGCAGCCAAAACTATTGCGCCCTTGATGTGAACCCGCTTTGATGCGCAAAGTCCCATTTTATGTCAACAAAAGTCCTCTTTTTTTATCTCATTTCTTCTTACATTTACCTCTTGATTTACTGAAGAGTTTCTGTTATAATATAGTCAATAGTTAAAATTTTGTCATTCTCATAGAATCAAATTACAGGAAAGGAATGTTACAATGTACAAAATATTAAAAAAGCGTCAGCTTAACGAAAACGTTGTGCTGATGGACATTGACGCACCCTATGTTGCTAAAAAGGCAAAGGCGGGAAACTTTATTATCCTGCGTGTTGATGAGCTTGGTGAGAGAATACCTCTTACCGTTGCCGACTATGACAGGGAAAAGGGTATTGTTACCATTATCTTTCAGATCGTGGGAGCAACCACTAAATTACTGTCCACTCTTAACGAGGGCGATTATCTTTTGGACTTTGCAGGACCTTTGGGCAAGGCTACCGAGCTTGAGGGCTACAAAAAAGCCTGCGTTATCGGCGGCGGCGTAGGCTGCGCTATTGCATACCCGTCTGCAAAGGCTTTGTTTAACGCAGGAACGGAGGTTGATGTAATAGCGGGCTTCAGAAGCAAGGATATTGTAATTCTTGAGGACGAGTTCGGAAAGGTAAGCAACAATCTTTACATTACCACGGACGACGGCACCTACGGGGAAAAAGGCTTTGTTACCGATAAGCTTAAGGCTCTTATCGAGCAGGGAAATAAGTACGATCTGGTGCTTGCAATAGGACCTGTTCCGATGATGAAGTTTGTGTGCAAGGCTACCGAGCCTTACGGAATAAAGACCCTGGTTTCCCTTAACCCCATTATGATCGACGGTACGGGAATGTGCGGCGGCTGCCGTGTTCACGTAGGCGGAGAGACGAAATTTGCCTGCGTTGACGGTCCCGATTTTGACGGACATCAGGTTGATTTTGACGAGCTTATGAAGCGCAATTCCACATATAAAGAGGCGGAAGCTCATGACAGAGAGCATTGCCGCTTGTACAAGGGGGTTCAGAACAATGGCTAATATGAGTTTAAAAAAGGTTCCTATGCCCGAGCAGGATCCTAATGTTAGAAATAAAAACTTTTCAGAGGTTTCCACCGGCTACACCGAGGAAATGGCAAAGGAGGAGGCGTCACGCTGCCTTCACTGCAAAAATTCTCCCTGCGTAAACGGCTGTCCCGTAAACGTACATATTCCCGAATTTATTGCAAAGGTGGCTGAGGGAGAATTTGAGGAGGCGTATAAGATCATTACCTCCACAAACGGACTCCCCGCAGTCTGCGGACGTGTTTGCCCTCAGGAAAGCCAGTGCGAGGGCAAGTGCGTAAGAGGCATCAAGGGCGAGCCTGTCGGCATCGGAAGACTTGAACGCTTCTGCGCCGACTACCATATGGGTCACAGCACCGAAAAGCCCCAAAAGCCCCAAAGCAACGGTAAAAAGGTTGCCGTTATCGGAGCGGGTCCTTCGGGTCTTACCTGTGCGGGCGACCTTGCAAAGCTGGGATATGAGGTTACCGTCTTTGAAGCCTTCCACACCGCAGGCGGCGTACTGGTATACGGCATACCCGAGTTCAGACTTCCCAAGGCTATCGTTCGCAAGGAAGTAAAGAACCTTGAGGATCTGGGCGTAGATATTGAAACAAATATGATTATCGGAAAAACCCTTTCGGTTGACGAGCTGTTTGAAATGGGATATAAGGCAATATTTATCGGCTCGGGCGCAGGACTGCCCTCCTTTATGAATATTGAGGGAGAGGATCTTATCGGCGTTTACTCCGCTAATGAGTACCTTACCCGTACCAATCTTATGAAGGCTTACCTTGACGAATATGACACTCCCATTATCAGCAGCAGGGCGGTTGCGGTGGTAGGCGGCGGCAACGTGGCTATGGACGCCGCCCG
>DNUB01000092.1:0-992 GCA_003508605.1 Oscillospiraceae bacterium
ACATCGGATTTTGATTATAAATTTCCGCCCCCCTTCCCGGGGAAGGATCTTATAGTTTCCCTTAAGACGGTTAAACGTTAATTAAGGGTCTCAACGATGGAATAACAAGCAGATTAACTTTATAATGCCTTTTTAAGCAAAAAAACATAAAATTTCAATAAATTTTGCCAAGAATGTTGACATTTGTTAAGAAAGGTATATAATGGAAATGCAGCCCGATACCGCTTTCAATACAGGAGGCATAAACCATGAAAAAAATTTTTTTGATCTTAACAACCGTGTTTGTATGCGCCTTATCATTAGCCGCATGCAGCAATGCAGCTTCAACCTTTAACGATGATTTTACCGGACTGGAATTTACCGATTGGGGAAGACCCAACAGAAAGGTATACAACGATCTTGGCGAGCTTGAAAAGGACAGCGATTTGGTTGTGATAGGCACATTTGTAAAAAATGCCGAGCAGAAAGAAACCTATCTTGAGGAATTTGACAAAAAAACTCTGACGGCGGTTTTTTCTACTAATTATATTGAAATTTCAAAAGTAATAAAGGGAGACGCAAAGGCAGGAGACACCGTTCCCGTTAAACAGAATTACGGCGTTCACGAAAACAAATATGTGACCACAAGCGGACTTACGCCTATGATTAAAGGCGATTCATGGCTGTTCTTCCTTAAAGAAGAGCGTAAAGAGGAGGAGCCGGCCGGCACGGGAATTTATATGTGCGTCGGCGACAGTGACGGACGTTATCCCTTGGAAAATTTCAGCTACAAGAAGATTGCCCTTACGGATAATGAAAAGCTGGGCGTTTTTGAGGAATACGATTTCAGAAGAGAAATCTATAAAGAGATAGTTGACAAATATGATTTATTGTCCCCGGCTAACTCTTGAATTTCCCTGCTTGCCTAACTGTCGAAATGCTTCCCGATAAAAAATATAGTATAATCATAATCAGGCGTACCCGCCTTATGCGGCAAGCAAAAGGCATAGCCT
>DNUB01000092.1:1266-7293 GCA_003508605.1 Oscillospiraceae bacterium
TGCGGCAAGCAAAAGGCATAGCCTTATCAGACGGCGGGTTACGTTCGGTCCTTCGGGGAGGGATCCGGTTCCCAACCGAAACCCTGAGGGGCTTGCGTTTCCGGATTTTTCATAAATTCGGGGCATTGCCCTTCACTGAAAAACAAAATCGGAAATAAAGCCGAAAATAAAATTTTTTAAAAATTATGTTAAAGCCGTTGACAAATAAAGGCTTTAGTGATATAATTTCTTTAAGATAGGCTATGGTAAGACTGAGTTTTGGCTCGGTCTTACATTCTTGTAGGGGGCTTTTGCTTTGCGCCATATGCCCGGATCAAGCCTGCGCTCGGATACTTACCGGCAAGCAGGAAGCCTTTAGGGGAAGGAACGGTTACCGATATGGCTAAGGAAAAGGGCGGAAAAAGAGCTTTAGCACCTAAGATAGAGGAACAGGCGGAAAAGCTTGCGGCTCCCATAATAGAACAAAACGGCTGTAAGCTTTGGGACGTGTGCTTTGAAAAAGAGGGCGCAATGTGGTATCTGCGGGTTCTTTTCGACAGCGAGCCGGGACTTGACAGCGACAGCTGCGAGGAGATCTCAAAGCCGATAAACGATTTGTTTGATAAGCAGGATTTTATCGAGCAGGTAGATATTTTGGAAATCGGCACGCCGGGAATATACAAAAGACTCAGAAAGCCCCGTCATTTTTCGGAATGTATGGGAAAAAGGGTGACGGTGCAGGCTAAGACGGAAAAGGGCGAGGAATTTTTCACAGGCGTTCTTGAAGGATACGACGAGGAAAAGGGAGAAATCACCGTCGACAAAAGGGCCTTCAGATTAAGCAGGTGCATAAAGATTTCCTTAGACGAGGAAACCAACGAATTTGCGGTTTTGGACGAGATAGAGGACGAATTGCAGGAGGATACCGAGGAATAGCTTTCGGCTAAAGGGAAGCTCCCGGGACGGGCTTGCGGCGGCTGCCGCATCCTCTGCGGATTTTTCGTACAAAATCCCCCCTTTCACAGACCGAATCACAGACCCCATCGGCGTATTTATACAAAAAATCGATAGATCATATAAAAAATATAAAAAAAAATATAAAAAAATTGAAACCAGCATATTACAAAACACAGGAGGACAACCATGGCTGCCAGCGAAAAAGAAGCAAGCTTTAACGAAGCTTTGGCAATGTTAGCAAAGGAGAAGGGCATCGAACCCGAGCTGCTCTTTGAAAAAATTCAGACAGCGGTAACCATTGCCGTTAAAAAGGAATATCCTAAAAGTGAAAATATAAAATATGAAATAGACGAAAAAACGGGCAATTTTATCGTGTCTCTGGTAAAAGAGGTCGTTGAAGAGGTAGAGGACGAGATAAACCAGATGACCTTAGAGCAGGCGCAGGCTTACGATAAGAAAATAAAGGTAGGCGACCGGTGCGTTATCCCTCTCGATACAAAGCATTTCGGAAGGATTGCGGCGCAGACGGCAAAGCAGGTAATAAAGCAGGGCATAAAGGACGCCGAGCGCAGCAAGCTTATCGAGCAGTGGGGCGAGCTGCAAAACGAGGCGGCCACCGTTAAGGTGCTCAGGGTGGAGCCTAACAATTTAAACGCCTCCGTTGAGCTTAACGGAAACGAGGTTCCTTTGTTCAGAAGCGAGCAGCTGCCTCTTGACGAGCTGCACCCCGGCGATATGATAAAGGTTTATGTCAACGGCGCATCTCCCGACGACAGAAGACCCATGCTGAAAATCAGCAGGACTCACAGGGATCTTATCAAGAGACTGTTTGAAATAGAGGTGCCCGAAATTTATCAGGGCGTGGTGGAGATAAAGTCCATAAGCCGAGAGCCGGGACAGCGCAGTAAAATGGCGGTTATCAGCAACGATCCCAACGTCGACGCCTTAGGTGCGTGCATCGGACCTCAGAGAAGCAGAGTTTCCAAAATAAGCGAGGAGCTTAGAGGGGAAAAGATAGATATAGTTATTTACAGCGACGACCCTGCGGAGTTTATCAAGCAGGCGTTAAAGCCCGCCGACGTTATCAGCGTGGAGATCCCCGACGAAAACGTCAAAAACTGCAGCGTGGTAGTTCCCGACAACCAGCTTTCCCTTGCCATAGGCAACAAGGGTCTTAACGCAAAGCTTGCCGCGCGCCTTACCGGCTATAAGATAGATATAAAGCCCGAAAGCGGCTTTTTTGAGGGCTGACGCCATATTGAAATGCGGCGGAAAGCCTCCCCATAGGCGGAGGATCTGCTTATGAACGGCAAAATCGGCTTGAAATGCGGTTTTCCGCTTTTAAGCGGGGAACAAAAGCATAAAACAATTCAGGGGCAAAGGACGGTGCGGCGTGGGAAAAACAGAACCGCAAAGAAAATGTATAGGCTGCGGTCAGATGATCGGTAAAAAAGGGCTTTTGCGTATTGTGAAGGACAGGGACGGAAACGTTTTTCTCGATCCCACAGGCAAAAAAAACGGCAGAGGAGCTTATATCTGCAATGATATAAAATGCTTTGAAGGGGCAAGAAAGAAAAAAGCCCTCGAACGTTCGCTTAAATGCAAAATACCCGATTCGGTGTACGAAAGCCTTAACGCACATATAGCAGAGGGTGCGGAGGGCGAAATGGCGTTTAATGCGGGGAAGTCCGAAAACGTGGAGCAGGGCTTATCCCACAGCGAAAATAATCGGCAGAGAGATAAGGGGGACGGCTGATGAATTTAGCGACGCTGGGACTTATCTTCAAATCGGGGAATATGGTGTACGGCTTTGATTCGGTAAAGGCGGAAATACAAGATCCCGATTCGCCTATTGCGGGAATTTTGCTTTCCTGCGATCTGTCGCCGAAAACCAAAAAGGAGATATTCTTTTTAAGGAACAGCTCCCGTCCCGAATTGGAAATCGTCGAAACCTTATGGGATATGGAACAGATAGGGAAGACCGCAGGCAAAGGAGCGGAAAAGCGGATCGGCGTGGCGGCCGTAATGGATAGGGGCTTTTGGAAAAGTATAAATAAAGATAATTCGGTTAGGGGCGGAACCCCGAGCTTATGAGAAGCCGAAATCTCGATAGTGCGATCCCCCTTGGGGGAGCAATAACATATAAAAATACAAAAATTACCTAATAATCTTGGGGGATACTGAATGGAAAGCAATTCTAAAGTTAAAATCAGAGATTTTGCAAAGGATCTGAACTCTGCGCCGGCAGATATTATCAAGGTGGTCAAGGACTACTTGGGCGTGGAGAAAAAGGTCGGCGCAAGCTTTGCGGGAGAGGAGCTTGACATAGTGCTTGAAAAGCTGACGCAGGACAATCAGGTGGACAGCTTCGAGGACTATTTTGCCGCAGGGGAAAAGAAGCGCAGGGAAGAAAAGGAAAAGGCGGAAAAAGCCGAGAGAGAGGCTAAGGAAGCGGAAGAAGCCGCCAAAAGGGCGGAGGAGCAGAAAAAAGCCGAGGAGCTGAGGAAGGCCGAGGAGGCGAAAAAAGCCGCCGAAGCAGCCCGCAAGGCGGAGGAAGCAAGGAAGGCTGCCGAAGCCGCCAAAAAAGCGGAGGAAGCCAAAGGCTCCGAGGAGACGAGAAAGCCCGGCGCAGAAAAGTCCGTTCAGGATTCCGCTCATGATAAAAAGCAGGGCGGAAAGCCGAACGCAAAGCAGGATAAGACCCCCGCAAGGCAGGAGGTTAAGCCCGCAGCCCCTTCGGAGGGCCGGGGAGAAAAAGGCAAGCCTGCCGCCGACGGTCAGCCTAAGGTCAATGCCTCCAATAATCAAAGCAGACCCAAATCCGGCAGCGATAAAATAAAGGTGCCCAAAATTCTCCCCAAGCAGCCTACGGCAAAGGTGGATATTTCCACCATTAAAACCAACGAGCCGCCTGTTGCCAAGAAAAAGGAAAAGAGCGAAAACAGCGTTCAGAAGCACGGCGAGCAGGTTACCAAGCGTGTCGACACAAGGGGAAGCTATGTGGATTTGGATAAGTACAACGAAAAGTACGAAAGCATTGCTACCCAGTCCTCCAAAAGAGGCGGCGACTTTACGGGCAGAAAGCAGAAGATAAATCAGAAGAGTCAGCAGAAAAAGGGTCAGTACAACAAAAACGGCAGGGAAACCGAGGCGCAGAAGCTTAAGCGTTTAGAGCTGGAAAGAGCGAGAAAGCAGCAGCTTAAGGTGCAGATCCCCGACGAGATTGTTGTAAGCGAGCTTGCCTCAAGATTAAAGGTAAACGCAGCCGAGGTTATCAAGCAGCTTATGAAATTGGGCGAAATGTGCACCATAAATCAGGTGATAGATTTCGATACCGCCGCCTTGGTTGCCGAGGAATTGGGCGCAAAGGTTGAGAAGGAAAAGATAGTTACCATTGAGGAAAGGCTGTTCGACGAGGAGGAGGACAAGGACGAAAGCCTTGAGCCCAGAAGCCCCGTGGTTGTGGTTATGGGACATGTGGACCACGGCAAAACCTCGATCCTCGACTATATAAGAAGCGCACATGTTGCCGCAGGAGAAGCGGGCGGCATTACTCAGCATATAGGCGCATACCGCGTCACCGCAGGGGGAAGGGATATTACGTTCCTCGACACCCCCGGACATGAGGCGTTTACCGCCATGCGTGCCAGAGGTGCGCAGATCACGGATATTGCCATATTGGTAGTTGCGGCGGACGACGGAATTATGCCTCAGACCGTCGAGGCTATCCACCATGCCAGGGACGCCGGAGTAAGCATTATCGTAGCCATAAACAAGATAGACAAGCCCGGGGCAAACGTGGAAAGGATAAAGCAGACCCTTACCGAATACGAGCTTGTTTGCGAGGAATGGGGCGGCGACACCATCTGCGTACCCGTTTCCGCAAAAACCGGGGAGGGTATGGAAAACCTTCTTGAAATGGTGAACCTTACCGCCGACGTTATGGAGCTTAAGGCTAATCCCAACAGGCTTGCCAAGGGCGCAGTCATTGAGGCAAGGCTTGACAGGGGCAGAGGTCCCATCGCCACCCTACTTGTACAAAACGGCACTCTTCACTCAGGCGATGTGATTATTGCAGGCACTGCGGTAGGACACGTCAGGGTGATGCGGGACGATAAGGGACGCACCATAAAGGACGCAGGCCCGGGAGTTCCCGTAGAGGTTATGGGACTCGGAGAGGTGCCCTCGGCAGGCGATTCCTTTGCGGTGGTAGAGGACGAAAAGCTTGCAAGAGAATTGGTGCAAAAGCGCAAGTTTGAGGAAAAGGAAGCACAGTTCAGTCTCTATCAAAAGGTAACCCTCGACAACCTGTTCGCTCAGATAGAGGAGGGCGAAATGAAGGAGCTGAGAATAATCGTCAAGGCCGACGTTCAAGGCTCGGTGGAGGCGGTGAAGCAGTCTCTTGAAAAGCTTTCCAACAGTGAGGTAAGGGTAAGGGTTATCCACGGAGCGGTAGGTGCGGTAAGCGAAAGCGACGTTATGCTGGCAAGCGCATCAAACGCCATTATAGTAGGCTTTAACGTAAGACCCAACCCCGCCGCCGAGGAAAACGCAAAGCGGGACGGCGTGGATCTTAGAATGTATCGGATCATTTACGACGCAATAGAGGAAATTCAGACCGCCATGAAGGGTATGCTTGCGCCTAAGTACAGAGAGGTTATGTTAGGCAAGGCGGAGGTAAGAATGACCTACAAGATCACGGGAGTGGGACCCGTTGCCGGCTGTTACGTGCTTGACGGAAAGCTTCAGAGAAACTCTATGATAAGAGTTGTCCGTGACGGCATAATAGTTGCGGACGATAAAATAGCAGGCTTAAAACGCTTTAAGGACGACGCAAGGGACGTGGCTCAGGGCTTTGAGTGCGGCGTTTCCCTGGAGAAGTTCGGCGATATCAAGGAAGGCGATATTTTCGAGTGCTATTTTATGGAGGAGTACAGGGATTAAAATCCTCACCCCCAATCAGCGTTATGTATTTAAAATTAAAATTTTAATAGAAACGGAAGTGGTATTGCTTTAAACACCGATTTATATTTATTATAGCTCGTGTTTTGGCGGCCGCTTTTGTTTTTTTTAATACTAATTCTTGATTGA
>DNUB01000292.1 GCA_003508605.1 Oscillospiraceae bacterium
AGACTGAATGGAACCCGCCGCCTAAGAGGCGGGGGACATCGGATTTTGATTATATTATGTATAAAGCAGCATAGCAACAGCATTGAAAAAAACACCGTACAAATTCCCAAAAGGGGTCTTTGTACGGTGTTTTTTTATCCTATGGCATTATAGTTGGCGCATAAAAGATTGCAGGCTCTGAACATTTTGTACAGATATACAAACGGACCCACAATAATAAGAACGCCCAAAACATTCCAAAGCCAGTAATCCGCTGCGGAAAAGGAAAACTGAATACCTCTCCTGCGCAGCTCGCTACCCATTCTTGCGGATATTCTGTGATACCAAACAATTGCTCCTATGCCAAAGGTAATAGGTGCGATTATGAAAAAAAGCAGGCAGAAGTGCATGGTCTTCTTTCCGTCATACCTTGAGGCGACTATGTTTATGCTTTCGGAAACCGAGGACATTACCACCAGGCTGTAAATTCCAAAGGTTATAAGATTTAACAGTATAAATTTTATAAGACTTTTGTTGGTTTTCAGCTGCCCCACAGGACCTGAGCCCGCATACTGCTGCGGATACATAGGCTGTTGATTTCTGTAGATGTTGTTCATAATTTGCTCTCCTTAAGTTATGTTTTTATAATGTGATCGGTATACTTTAATAAATATACCACAATCTGTCGAAAAAGTCAAAGCCCTTCATTCCGAAAAAAAATGCATGGAGCTTTTCGACGGACTAAAGGGAATCTCTAAAGACTAAATCATATCTTGTTTTATTTTCCTGTTTATGCTATACTGAATAAAACCGATTTAAAAGGAGAAAAAAATGAGATATTTACAGATAGAAACGGACAGACTGATATTAAGACCCTTGGAGATTTCCGATGCGGAGCATATTTTTAATACATGGACATCCGACCCGAGGGTAACAAAATATATGACTTACACAACTCATAAAAGCGTGGATAATACAAAGCAGTGGCTTGAATCCGTTACCGCAAATGCAGACAGCGAAAATGTTCTTGATACGGGCTTTCAGTTAAAGGAAACAGGAAAGCTTATCGGCAGCGGAGGTGCGACTTATAATTCCGAACATGACCGATGGGACTTAGGCTATAACTTTGCTTACGATTATTGGCACAAGGGCTATGCCACCGAAGCGGTAAGGGCCGTTGTGGGTATTTTAAGAGCAAAAGGAATAAGGCGTTTTATGGCGGAGCATGCGGTGAAAAATATTTACAGCGGCAAAGTTATGGAGAAAATAGGAATGAAATTTGACCGTAAGGGTACATATTCCTGCTATGACGGGCGGGTTTTTAACGCAAATTTTTATATTATGGATTTAGATTAAGGCAACACCGCACAATTATTGTCGTCCGAGTGCCTGTCAGATTTTACGAGAAGCTTTGGCTTCTCGTAAAATCTGCAAGCAGTCGGGCAGCAAAGAAAAAGCCGCTGATTTTGCGGTGTTAACTTAAGGCGATGCCGCACGGAGGCCGACTTACAGCCTTGTATGGTGAAAGGTGAATAACAGAATAAACAAATCAGAGAAAATAAGAATGATAAAAAATAATTGTGAAATAACATATTTAAAGGGAATAGGCGAAAAAAGAGCCGGACTGTACAGAAAGCTTGGCATAAACTCCCTTGAAGAGCTGATAACCTATTACCCCAGGGACTATATAGATTACAGCGATCCGGTACCCATAAAGGATATAGAAAACGGCGAAACCTGCGTATTTAAAGGCACTGTTACCAAAAAGCTAAAGCCCTATTTCAGCGGCAGAATTACGGTTTATCACGCCGCCGTAAGCGACGGCACAGACGAAATGCTTCTGACGTTTTTTAACAGTCAATTCAGCTTCGATAAGCTGGTGGCAAAGCAAACCTATCTTTTCTACGGAAAGGTCACCTGCGATTTTGCGAAAAAGGAGGCGGCTTCTCCCCTTTTTATTCCGGAATCCGCCGAAAACGTTATCACTCCCAAATATTCTCTTACCAAAGGACTGTCCAACAATATTGTTTCCGCAAATATCGGAGCCGCTCTTGAAAAAGCGGATTTTGAGGATTTACTGCCCGATTATATAAGAGAAAGGGAAAAGCTGCTCCCCTTAAGGGAAGCGGTAAACAATATCCATTTTCCCAAAAGTATCGGCGCATTTCTTGAAGCGCAAAAAAGGCTTGCCTTTGAGGAGCTTTTGGTTTTGCAGCTGGGCTTGTCCCTTTTGGGAAGGAAAAAGCGCAAAGCAGGCGGCATAAAAATGGAAAAGGTGCGGATAAGGGATTTTTTCGAGTCGCTGCCCTTTCAGCCCACTAATGCCCAAAAAAACGCCATTAAGGAATGTATAGCGGATATGTGCGGCGAAAGACCTATGAACAGGCTTTTACAGGGCGATGTGGGCAGCGGAAAAACCTTGGTGGCGGCGGCGGTAATTTACTTTACGGTAAAAAACGGATACCAATGCACCTTAATGGCACCTACGGAAATATTGGCAAAGCAGCATAGAGATACCTTATCAAAGCTTTTAGAGCCTTTGGGAGTGGCAGTGGAGCTTCTGACAGGCTCCATGACCGAAAAGGAGAAAAGGGAAGCGAAAAAGCGTATAGAAAGCGGAGAAGCGCAGGTAGCGGTGGGCACTCATGCGCTGATACAGAAATCCGTGGTTTTCGCCAATCTTGCTTTATCGGTAACGGACGAGCAGCACCGCTTCGGCGTTGCCCAGCGTTCAAGGCTTCAGGCAAAGGGAGAAGATCCCCACAGCCTTGTAATGTCCGCTACGCCCATACCCCGTACCCTTGCCCTTATGATTTATGCGGATCTCGATATTTCGGTGCTTAATGAAATGCCGAAGGGGCGGCTTCCCATAAAGACCTATGGTGTAGACAGCAGCTATCACAGGCGGCTTTATAATTTTATAATAAAATATGTCAATGAAGGCTATCAGGCCTATATAGTCTGTCCCTTGATAGAGGAGGGCGCAGCCGATAAGACCGCAGCGGCAAAGTATTTTGAAACCCTCCGAAACGGTGCGCTGAAGGGCGTTTCCATGGGGCTGCTTCACGGCAGAATGAAGCAGGCGGACAAGGATAAGGTTATGTCGGATTTTAAGGATAACCGCATAAGCGTCCTTGTTGCAACCACGGTGGTGGAGGTGGGAGTTGACGTGCCCAACGCCGTCGTTATGATAATAGAAAACGCCGAGCAGTTCGGACTTTCACAGCTGCACCAGCTAAGGGGGCGGGTGGGAAGAGGAAACGTACAGTCCCACTGTATTCTCGTTACCGACAGCAAAAACGAATACACAAAATCAAGAGTGGACACAATGGTGGAAACCTGCGACGGCTTTAAAATAGCCAACAGGGATTTAGAACTGAGAGGACCGGGAGATTTCTTCGGTGCGGCGCAGCATGGACTTCCGCCTCTTAAAATCGCCAATATGACAAGGGATATCGACATTGTTTATCTTGCGCAGAAATATTCGTCGGAAATTTTGGGCGAGGACGAAAATCTGTCCCTTGAAAAAAATAAGGGATTAAGACAGCTTGTATTGCAGCTTTTTAAAGGGGGCGAAAAATACGGAATCAACTGACAGCCTTGAATATGGCAGGGATAGCGGGGACAAAAGAGAGCGTTGGCGTTACCCTCGGTTTTTCGGGCAGAGCGACGGAGAGAGAGCCGTTATTGCAGGCGACGACGCAAGGCATATTTTGACGGTTTTGCGAATGAAGCCGGGCGAGAGGGTGGTGCTTTGCGACGGCAGAGGAAAGGATTATCTTTGCCGCATAGTGCTGTGCCAAAAGGATTTTGTGGAGCTGGAGGCGGAGGACAGCAGGAAAAACGAAGCCGAGCCTACAGTGGAAATCACGCTTTTTCAATGCCTTCCGAAAAGCGATAAAATGGATTTTATTGTACAGAAGGCAACGGAGCTTGGAGCGGCAAGAGTGGTTCCTGTTTTATCGAAACGCTGCGTTTCACGTCCCGATGAAAAAAACGCCGAAAAAAAGGTTTGCCGCTGGCAGAAAATAGCAGAGGAGGCGGCAAAGCAAAGCGGAAGGGGAAGAATCCCCGAAATCTGTTCGCTGACAGATTTTAGAAGCGCAGTAAGGGAATACGGCAATAAGGGAAAGGGCATACTTTTTTATGAATGCGGGGGCAAAAAAATTTCGCAGCTTATCACAGCCGGAGCGGATAAGATAGGCGTTTTTGTCGGCAGCGAGGGAGGCTTTGAGCCCGAAGAAGCGGCTTTTGCCGAGGGAAACGGCATAGAAGCGGCAACCTTGGGCAAAAGGATATTAAGGTGCGAAACTGCACCGATAGCCGCCCTTTCCGTATTGATGAATTTAACAGGAAATTTATGAAAATTTTAGTTAATATGCTATATTTGTTTTTTCGCTTGAAAAATCGGAGAAAATGATATATAATAAATTTAAGTAAATTTTCAAAAACTTGATAACAAATTCAAGGAGGACTTATACATGAATAAGGGGTTAGTGGGTTTTTTAGTAGGAATACTTGCATTGTTGGGCGGTGCATTTGTCGCTGCAATGCTTTTGAAGGATAAGATCGCTAAAAAAAGAGAAGAGGAAGAGGACGAGGACGAATATATTGACGATGAGGAATTTATTCATTTCTTCGGCGACGATGACGAAATGCCCTCCGTAACCGATGAGGATATTGACGGCGACGGTGAAGAGGAAGACGCCGACGCAGAGGATGAAGAGGGAAATAAAGAGGAACAGCTTTGATTTAAACCGGGCAATGGGATTTTGCAGTTGGTTTAAAAAGCCCATGCTTCGTCTTATTCAGCAGCGGCTTTATCCCTGCGGGGACGAGTGCTTTTTACGAAGGACTTGGAAAGCTTTTTTCGGAAATTCATATAAATCGGGGGGATCCCCCCTTACCGAGCCGATTTTTGATCGGGTCTATGTTCGCTTTGCCGTTATAAAGGTATTATCTTTTATAACGGCATTTTTTGAAATACTGTGAAATATTGCGGAGAACAGCCATGAAATACATAAATCCTGTAATAAAAGGGTTTTATCCCGATCCCAGCGTTTGCGCAGCTAACGGATACTTTTATCTTGTATGCAGCAGCTTTCAGTATTTTCCCGCCCTGCCCTTATTCAGAAGCAGGGATATGATAAGATGGGAGCAGATAGGACACTGTATAACGAGAAAAAGCCAGCTTGACTTAAACGGCTGCCGTGCTTCGGGAGGAATTTTTGCCCCCACCATACGCTATAATAACGGTCGATTTTACGTGGTGGTAACCAACACGGACGAGGACAGCAACTTTTATATTTACACCGACGATATTGAGGGCGAGTGGTCGGACCCTGTCAATGTGAACCGAGGAGGAATAGACCCCTCCTTGCTTTTTGACGGCGATAAAACTTATTTTATGAGCAACGGCGAGGACGATTTCGGCGAAAGCGGCGTTTCTCTCTGTGAAATCGATATAGAAACGGGAAAGATACTGTCTCCCTGCAAATGTATCTGTAAAGGTACGGGAGGAAGATTCATCGAGGCCCCTCATCTATACCATATCGGCGACTATTACTATTTGCTGGTGGCGGAGGGCGGCACCGAATACGGTCACACGGAATGCCTTTTCAGAAGCAGAGAGCCCTTCGGGGAATATGAAAGCTGTCCCCATAACCCTGTGCTGACTAACCGGGGCTTAGGCGGCTATCCCATTCAGGGTGCGGGACACGCCGACATAGTCTGCGACAAAAGCGGTCAGTGGTGGATGGTGAATCTTGCTTTCAGGCAAATCTCAAGGTGGCGGCAGTTCCATCATTTGGGCAGAGAGGTTTTTTTGGAGCCCGTATATTGGCAGGATGATGACTGGTTCAAAGTAGGAGCGGACGGTACGAGCAGAATTGAGTTTAAGGTAAACGATATGACCTGCACCTATTCGGACGCCCCGGAGGAATATCCCGGCGAAAAATGGAAGTTAGACCCAAAAACAGCCTGCTATATACGCTGTCCAAACTATGATAATTACAGAATAGGCGAGGACGGAACAATCGGGCTTAAGGGAACGGGCGACAAGCTTAACAGTAACGGGAACGTAACCTTTATAGGCGATAGACAGCATGAATTTGACTGTACCGCTCGGGTTAACGTATGCACTGAAAATCTGAAGCCGTCTGTAAAATGCGGCTTGACTGCCTATATGGACGAAAACAATCATTTTGACCTTGCGGTCTCAAAATCCGACAGCGGCGCTGTCATAAGCGGAGTTATAAATATAGGCGGCATTCCCGTAAAAATGAACGAAATAACCGTAAGCGGCAAAAAGGCGGAGCTTATGATAAAGGCGGAAGCACAGATATACAAGCTTTACGGAAAGGACGGGGAGCAGTGGCGGCAGCTGGCGGCTATGGAGTCAAAGTATCTTAGCAGCGAGGTATGCGAGGGCTTTACCGGTGTTATTATCGGCATTTTCTGCGAGGACGATTCGGAAAATGCGGATTTTGTAAGCTTTATTATGGAATAAAAATGCTGACAATACTTATATTCTTTACCGATTGACTAAAAGGAGGTATTAACCATGTCTTCATGGCTTGACAATGCGATATTTTATCAGATATATCCACAGTCCTTTATGGATTCCAACGGCGACGGAATAGGCGATATAGAGGGGATTATCTCCAAAATTGACTATATAAAGGATCTGGGCTGCAACGCCATATGGCTTAACCCCTGCTTTGTATCTCCCTTTACCGACGCAGGCTATGATGTGGCGGATTACCGCAGGGCTGCGCCAAGATACGGCACAAACGAGGACTTAAAGAAGCTTTTTCGGGAGCTTCACAAAAGGGATATGCACATTCTTCTTGATTTGGTGCCGGGGCATACGTCGGTTGAGCATAAATGGTTCAAGGAATCAATGAAGCCCGAAAAAAACGAATATACACACCGCTATGTATGGACCGACAGCATTTGGGAAAGTCCCGAGGGCATGAACTGCATCAGAGGCATTTCACAGCGTGACGGCTGCTGCGGCGTCAACTTCTTTTCCACTCAGCCCGCCTTGAATTACGGCTTTTATGAAAAAACAAGACCGTGGCAAATGTCGCCCGACGATCCTGAACCCACGGCGACCCTTAATGCTATGATCGATGTAATGCGCTTTTGGTTAGGTCTGGGCTGTGACGGCTTCCGTGTGGATATGGCAGGCTCTCTTGTAAAAAACGATAAGGAAGGGAAAGGTACGATAGCTCTTTGGCAAAAGGTAAGGGCATTTTTAGACGAGGAATTTCCCGACGCCGCAATGGTCTCCGAGTGGGGAGAACCCGATAAATCCTTGGAGGGCGGCTTTCAGATGGATTTTCTGCTTCATTTCGGCACCTCTCACTACAACGACCTTTTCCGCTGCGAGCACCCCTTTTTCGGAAGAGAGGGCAAGGGAAATGTGGGGAAATTTGCAGATACCTACAAATATAATCTTGAAAAAAGCGGCGGGAACGGACTTATGTGCATTCCCTCAGGCAACCACGATATGGACAGACTGTCGAGAAAATTTGACGTAAGCGAGCTTAAAATATGCTTTGCCTTTTTGCTTACCATGCCCGGAGCTCCCTTTATTTATTACGGCGATGAAATAGGTATGAAATATCTGGATAATCTTACCTCGGTTGAGGGCGGCTACGGAAGAACAGGCTCCCGTTCCCCCATGCAGTGGAGCGGCGGAGTAAATGCAGGATTCAGCTCTGCAAGCGGCGAGACACTGTATATCCCCATAGATCCCGACCCCTGCCGTCCCACGGTTGAAAACTCCATGGCGGACGAAGCTTCCCTTTATAATGAAATCAAAAGGCTGATACGGATAAGGCAGGAGCATACTGCCCTTCAAAGCAAGGGAAAAATTGAGTTCGTATATGCCGAGGAAAATAAATATCCCCTTGCCTATATCAGAAGCGACGAAAGGGAAAAAATTCTTATAGTTATAAATCCGTCCTCGCAAAGCTGCACATTTTCATTTAAAGGAAAGGCGGAGGAGGTTCTTTACCGAAACGGAGAGCTTTCCCACAGCGGAGATGAGTATACCGCTGCGGGACAAAGCGCAGTGCTTGTTAAAATTAAGTGAAAATATAGTTAAGAAAGGACAAACGGTATTATGGAGATCAAAGGCTACAAGAACATTGAGCTGTCCCGCTTAGGTATGGGAAATATGCGGCTTCCTTTAAGAGAGGATTTGGAGGGCAAGCCCATCGACCGTGAAAGGGCGCAGGAAATAATCGATTACGCCATGGAAAAGGGCATAAACTATTACGACACCGCTTATGTTTATAACGGCGGCGACTCGGAAAAGTTTTTGGGGGAGGCTATGAAAAAATATCCCCGTGACAGCTATTACCTTGCCACAAAGTTTAACATAGGCGCAAATCCCGATTACAGAGCAGTTTTTGAACAGCAGCTGGAACGGCTGGGTACGGATTATATTGATTTTTACCTTGTTCATGCGGTTATGGATCATAATTATAAAAAATATGAGGAAAGCGGCTGTATCGAATACTTCAAGGAGCTGAAAAAGCAGGGAAAAATCCGCTACTTAGGCTTTTCAAACCATTCAAGCCCCGATACCCTAAGGTATTTTAGCAGTTTGTACGACTGGGATTTTATACAGCTGCAGCTTAACTACTATGATTGGCAATACGGCTCTGCGAAAGAGGAGTATGAAATATGCAGCGAAAAGAATATTCCCCTAGTCGTAATGGAGCCTGTCAGAGGCGGACGCTTAGCGGATCTTACTCCGGAAGCCAACGGACTTTTAAAATCGGCGCACCCCCAGTGGAGCGTCGCTTCATGGGCGTTTAGGTGGGTCAAAGGTCTTGACGGAGTTCAGGTGGTGCTGAGCGGTATGTCCGATATGGCTCAGATAAAGGACAATATAAACACCTTTGACAAGGCGGGGGCTTTGTCCGAAAGCGACCGAGAAACTCTGATGCGGGCCTGTGAGATGTTCAGAAATCAGATGCAGGTGCCCTGCACCAAGTGCCGCTACTGCTGTGATGACTGTCCTGCGGGGATAGACATTCCCTTTATGCTGATGAAATACAATAATTACAAGCTTAACGGCGCATGGGTCATTGAGGATCTGAAAACTTCCGAAAAGCCCGCACCCAAAGACTGTGTGGGCTGCGGGAAATGTACGGGACACTGTCCTCAGAGCATAAACGTGCCTGAGATTATGGCAGAGCTGGCGGAGCAGCTGAAATAATAAACAGAAATCGGGCTAAAGCCTCGATTTTAAGGCTGTTATTGCAATAAGACCCCTTTCATTCCGAAAAAGAAATGTTCGGGCTTTTTTGGCAGTCTGCGCAATATGGCATATTGATGTGCTTTTTTCCTTGATATTTTTCATTTGCGGCTGCATTCTGCGGCAAGCTTTAATTGAGAGAACAAAATAATGCCGATCGTTTAACGCTCACAGTTAAAAAATGATCGGCATTATATTTGTATACGTAGAAAAAATAAAAGTATACTCGAAAATCTGCATATTGGTTTTATGCTGACAGGTTATCCCAGCTCCTTAATTTTTTCAACAGACTGATGGATTTCGTCCACAAGCCTTTCGATCTGACCGTAAACCTCGGTGCTTTGCTTTGACAATTCGCCGATTTCCTTTGCCACTACGGAAAAACCCACGCCTGCCTTCCCTGCCCGTGCGGATTCTATATTTGCGTTAATGGCGAGAATGCTTTCCATTGTGGCGGTGTTGTGCAGATCGCTCATATGACCTTTGGCGTCGCTGATGTTTTTGTTGATGCTGTTAAGCTCCTGGTTAAAGGTTTTAAGCCTGTGGTCGTTTACATACCTGTCATATTGAAAATTACAGAGAAGGTTTACTATGATCCCAAGAAGCTCGGCTGCTGCTCTTATGGTTTTTTCGCTGCGTACGGGAACCTTGTTCAAGGCCTTGATGTATTCATTCTCGTTTATTCCCAGCTCCCTTGCTATCTCTCTGAATTTTTCCTCCTCGGGGGGAGCGGGCAGCACCTGTCCTCCTATGATTGCTCCGACCCTTTCTCCCTGCACCATAATATCGGTTGAAAAATCCATAAGCCCCGCATGACAGAAATATGTACCCGTGCATTCGTTGTCGCACTGTACGCAGCGCATCGCTCCAAGCTCGCTGCCCCTTGTGTATTTCATACAGAAATCGGTAAAATTACTTCCTTTGGTAATATATTTTCCGTCTGCCGCCACCGCTATGGCGGCAAGTCCCGTTGCGTTGGAAAACAGATCCTGAATCGTTTGCAGCTGATCCAGCTGAGCAAATTCTCTTATATCAAGCATATAAAAAATTCCTTTCAATTTTTTTAAATGTTGAAATATAATATTGCCATAAAACGGCAGCTAATACTAATTCTTGATTGAAAGTAGACAAAAGATTTGCGA
>DNUB01000021.1:0-2423 GCA_003508605.1 Oscillospiraceae bacterium
GGCGGGTTCCATTCAGTCTTTCAGCGGGGACCCGGTTTCCCACTGAAGCTCTGAGGGGCTTACGCACTTGATTTTTCATAAATTCGGGGCACTGCCCTTTATTGAAATCATTTTTTCCAAAGAATATGCGGCAAATCGCCGTTTATAACAAAGACTGCCATTTGAGAAAGAAATTTTGCTCCGCTTTCCGTGCTGCATTCGTCAAGCATAAACATATAAAGTCCGCAGCCGAAAATAAGCGATGTAACATATTCCTCCGCCGAAGAAAACTTTTTCTTTGCGTCCTCGGAAAGGGACATCATACAGCTTATATATTCCTCTTGAGAAAGATAGTCCACGGAATAGGCATGACGCAGAAAACCGATTTTTTCGCAGATATCCCAAGCATGGGTGCCCGCTTCGGGAAGATATTCGGCGAAGGCGTTAACAAAAAGAGTTGTATCCTGAAATAGCCGTTTTCCCTCGCTGTTCAGCTCGGACAGGTTAAAGCTGGGCTTTTTGTTTATAAGTGCGATTGCGTCGTCTCCGAAATGAGCCATATTGCAGTTAATATCCTTCTTTATAAAATCTTTAAAGCTTTCATTGTCGGTAATGCCGAAAAGCTTTTCCAGCCAGCCCTTTGCCAGCTCCTTTTTCTCCCCCTCAAGCTTTTTAAAATACTCGTCAAATCCAAGTCCCCGTTCCTGTCCGGGGATTTTTCTGATTCCGGGAAGAAAACCCAATTCTAATGTAAATTGCTCGTCGCTGAGATTAAGCTTTTCGCTGTCTGATTTTTCGGAGCAGCGTTTTTTAATATCCTGTACGATTTTCTCCGACATATCGTGCAAAAGCTCCAGATCCTTTTCTGTTTGTGCCCGACAGTTATCGATTTCCTGCTTTAAATTCAAGCCGGCAGCGTCGGAGGGATCGGCCTGCAAGCCGTCCTCATAGCAGTGCATGGCGGTAAAGGTTCTGCCGTTCATATATTTTATGCGGCCGTTCATATAAAACCACTGCGCCCTATCGGAAGGACTTTTGCAGCGGGCTTGCAGCTTTTCCAGCTCAAGCTCCGCCTTGTCGAATCGCTTAAGATCGCTATATGCGCCTATCAGCCTGAACAAAAGCTTGTTGCTCCGTTTTTCGGGGGGAATGTTAAGAATTGTTTCCGCAATCTGTTCGTGCTTTTTTTCACAATACATTTTGTCCAACTTTTTATAAACTGCGTCGTTGTCATCGATCAAGCCGTTTTTGTCTGTGCCGTGTTTTTTGAATAATCCCATAATAAATAAGCCCTTTCCTGACATATAGGAACTTGCTCTCATAACGCCATTCCTATGAGAACAAGTTCAAAATATTGCGTGTTTGAAAGTATTTTATCAAAATACGGATTTAATGTCAATAGCTTGATATTTTAGGTTCAATATGATAAAATGTAAAAAAAGCTTGTGAAAGGAGCAATAAATGGATAAGGCAGTATATCCTAAAAAGGATTTTTATAACATTGACGATTTATTGGCGATAATGAAGATCCTCCGCAGCAAAAACGGCTGTCCCTGGGATATGGAGCAGGATCATCATTCAATCAGAAAGGATGTTCTTGAAGAAGCCTATGAGGTTGCGGAAGCCATAGATTCGGAGAATCCCGACTTGCTTAAGGAGGAATTGGGCGATCTGCTGCTGCAGGTGGTTTTCCACGCAGAGCTTGAAACAGAGAAGAATGTTTTTGACTTTGACGCAGTGTGCGACGGAATATGCAAAAAACTGATATACCGTCACCCTCATGTATTCGGAAATATTCATGTGGAAAATTCCGCAGACGTGCTGAAAAACTGGGATTCCTTAAAAAGCAGATCCAAGGGAGAGGAAACCGCAGGACAGCGGCTTGAAAGCGTGCCTAAGCTATTGCCTGCTCTGATGAGGGGAGAAAAGGTGAGTAAAAGAGCCGTTAATGCGGGCTTAAAGGGAGCTACCGTCGAAAATGCCGTTGATAATCTGAAAAAAGCCGCAGAACAGCTGGAAATATCCGTAAAATCCGAAAAAAATGTTGAAATTGAGGAAAATTTGGGTAAATTACTGTTTGCAGGCTGTAATTTATCAAGTTTACTAAAAAAAGACAGCGAAGAATGCTTGACAACTGCAATAAATAGGTTTATAATGCAGTTTAAAGCTTTAGAAGAAAAGGCGGGGGCAAAGGGTTTGACTTTGGACCAAATCCCCGAGGAAGAGGTTTTAAGGCTTTTTAATGGGAGCTGATATTGCTTTGCCGTGAATCGGCGCAATAAAGCTCGGTATAACGAAAGGAAATTTAAAATGACAAAAACAGAACTTGTTTCGGCAATATCCGAAAAAACAGAAATGACCAAGAAGGATTCGGAAAAAATCATTTCCGCATTTGTTGAAGCCGTTACCGAAGCTCTTGAAAAGGGCGAAAAGGTTCAGCTGGT
>DNUB01000021.1:2729-3120 GCA_003508605.1 Oscillospiraceae bacterium
AAAGGGCGAAAAGGTTCAGCTGGTAGGATTCGGCACCTTTGAGGTGAGAGAACGTGCGGAAAGAACAGGCGTAAATCCTCAAACACATAAGAAAATCACCATCGCCGCAACCAAGGTGCCTGCATTTAAGGCGGGAGCTTCTTTAAAGGAAGCTGTTGCAAAGTAAGAATATATTTTATTGAAAAAGCGGCTTGTTTTGATAATCGGCGTTTGTGCGGAATGCAAGGGACGGTTATACAAAACAGCCGCTTGTTTTAATACTAATATCCAATCAAGCAATAGGCAAGTCTATTATTTGATGCCGCCTTTAAAGACGGCTGTCAAAAACAAAGGTTTTGGCAGGATTCGTATCGAACATACTTCTTTGATAGTATAATCAAAATCCGATGTC
>DNUB01000346.1:0-323 GCA_003508605.1 Oscillospiraceae bacterium
GAGCCCGACGAGCTACCCCTGCTCCACTCCGCGATTTTACATTAGATCAAATTACTGTTCAATTCTTATTTTGCACTAAGTCAAATATAAGCTAAAATTCAGCTTACTTTTAAGCACTTGATAAGTATATCACAACAGCCGCCCTTTGTCAAGCGTTTTTTTAAAAAAAGGGGGCACCTTAAAAAATTTTACAAAAAGTGTTGACAAATTTTTTAAGCTGTGATACAATAATTGTCGGCAAATGCTTGATTATTTTAATATCATTTTGCAGGAATGCTTTTCGGCTTTACTTTGGAGATGTCGCCTAGTTGGTCGAGGGCGCA
>DNUB01000346.1:604-5682 GCA_003508605.1 Oscillospiraceae bacterium
GTCGCCTAGTTGGTCGAGGGCGCATGATTGGAAATCATGTAAACGCGAAAGTGTTTCGAGAGTTCGAATCTCTCCATCTCCGCCAAGCAAACCTCTTATTTTGCTTTTGCAAAATCGGAGGTTTTTGTTTATGATTTAGGCGGAAACCACGATGGTTTCCGCCTAAGGCCCTTTTTATTCCGGAATTTTGTATGAGGCGCAAAATCTATTCGGTCACAGTAGTACAGCAGCATTACGCTGCGCCCAATTAAGCTCTCAATGTTACGGGAGCTTTATTTTATGTGCTTTAATTTATAAAGATTTTTATGGCAGCGACAAAACAGCGCATAATGCACAATTCACAATGCAAACAAGGCATAACTCGTTTTTTAGCCGGGCTTTGTTTTCCGATTATTTAAGTGCAGCATTTTACATATTTTTTCGGGCTTGTAGCTCAGTTGGGAGAGCGCTGCGTTCGCAACGCAGAGGTCGAGGGTTCGATCCCCTTCAGGTCCACCACAGACCGCTTTGGCAGCCTTGCAAAGACTTTCAAAGCGGGTTTTGTTTTATTTATTTTGTAATGTCATTTTGAAAATCTTACCGAAAAATTTTTTGACCACATAAATGACCACTTACAAAAAATCCGCATTATAAACCCGTTTTTTAGGCTTGTAATGCGGTCTTTTTTATGCCGTAACATTTCGTTACTCTATTTCTAAGGTCATCATTTTGGTATCCGATAACTAATGCTTATTTTTTTGCCCTAATAAGTTAAACGGATAATTTTGAATGATATCTTTTTCCCGACATTAGAAACTATCTTGCAAGCACAGCGGATAAAAACAGCTTTGAGCGTCACCCTTACTCCCCATTTCATGGAGTAGGGAGAGTTTTTTCGTTTGCACCAGCCTTAAATCAGGGCGGGTGTTTTATCGCCGTATTCTTTGTTTACAGTGGCTCAAATTTTGACATCAAAAGATAATGAGGTACGCATCTGTATCCCCATCTATGTCGATACCTCGTAAAACACGAGGTGTCGACAATGGCTTTATTTTAACTCAATAATGTTTTCGTTATAAAATTTCAAGGCTGAACGATTCGTTCACCGTTTCGGCTGCTCTTTCTCCGCTCTAATTTTGGCTTTAACCTCCGCTATCATCACTGCCAGCTTTTCCTCACATTCTTTTCTTGTTTTAGCGTAAATATTGTGTGATTCCCGCTTTCCGTTAGCGTTTCTTGGGCTGTATCTCCCCTCAAATAGGTGGTCGTTTATCATTGTCACACACCCCGCCCCAGCCTTGCGACATTTTGGCTTGTACGGCTTGAAATCGGGTGGGATGGTATCTATCCTTGCCTTTTGTTCATCCTTCGGGATTTCGGCATTTGTGCCGCAAATTTGGTGGTCTATCTTCGCAGCTGCCTGTCTTTGCATAATATCTGTAATATGGCTATATATGTCTATTGTTGTTGCCGAGGAAACGTGACCTATTGTTGTTGATAAGGTTTTTATGTCCATACCGTATTCAAGTGCCCTTGTCGAGAACGTGTGCCTTAAATCGTGAAATCTTACTTTTGGGCAGCCTGCTCTCTCCAATATCAGTTGCAACCTTTTTCGTACTGCCGAAGGATTTCTTGTTTTTGCATTATTCATCGGTGACGGGAATATCCATTCGGAATCAACCGTATTCTTGTATTCCAATAGAATTTGAAGCAGTGACGGTGGAAGTATTATTGTCCGTATCGACGCTTTGGTTTTAGGTTCGGATATTATTTGCTCTCCGCTTAACACTTGGACTTGTCGTTCAATGTGTAACTCTCCTGTTGTGAAATTAAGGTCATTCCATTTAAGGGCAAGTATTTCACCTCTACGCATACCTGTTCCGAGTTCAAGTAAGAACAGTTCGTAATAACCTTCTTCCTTTGCTTGGTTAAGAAATCTGATAATCTCGCTCTGTGTAAGCACTTTCATTTCCCGTGATTTCATTGACGGCAGCTTACACCCTATGGCTGGATTTACTCTGATTAGCCCTTCTTGCACAGCTTTTTCAAGTGCCGCCCTGCAATTAGCATGTATTGCCCTAACTACTCTGTCGGATAAGCCGGTGCCATAAGTCTCAATTCGAATTTTTCTACCGCTTGATTTTGCTTTTGCATAGAATTGCTGCAAATCGGATTGCGTTAATTTATTCAGCAGAATATTTCCGATTTCGGGAATGATATGGCAGTAAATTCTACTCTCATATCCAAGCTGAGTTGTTAGCCGAATGGTGTGTTTACAATACGTCTGATACCAAAAATCTATCCATTTCCCGAACGACATACCTGAATTTATTTTTTCGCTGTGCTTTCCACATTTTTCTTTGAGATCCTCAAGCTTTTCGGCACACTCTGTTTTTGTTTTTGCAGTGACGTTTTTCGTTATGGGTAAGCCTTTTTCATCATAGTCAACAACAACTCTGCCCTCCCAACGCCCGTCTTTCCTAAGTCGGAGCATTCCTTCCCCTTGTTTTCTCCTTTTAGCCATTTCCCACGCCCCCTATTATTTCGTCCATAAAATTCCCAACTATCTTTGCTGCATTTTTCTGCATATCTGTTGTAACGTGAGTATATGTATCGAGGGTAAAGCTTGCATTCGTATGCCCTAAAATTCCCGACAGTGTTTTCGCATCAACACCGCCTGCTATTGCATGAGTCGAGAATGTGTGTCTGAGATTATGAAAGCCTATCAATGGCAACCCTGCTTGCTTTAACAGGATTTTCAAGTGAGTGTATGCACTCTGCGGATTTATTGGCTCTTCTGGTTTACAAAAGTTAGGGAATATCCATTCACTTACAGCTTTTTCCTTTCGCCTTACAAGCAACTCAGCTGTGCTTGGCGGTAATAGTATTTCTCTCATACCCGTTTTAGTTTTTGTTTCTCCAATTTCCATAACCCCACTTTTTATTTTTCCAACACTGCGCCGTATTTTCAGCCTACCTTCCCGTTCGTCGAAGTCCTCCCACCGCAAGCCGCATATCTCACCTTTACGCAACCCTGTTGTTATCTCCGTATAAAAGAAGTCGTACCATTTTTTATCGGATTTAATAGTCTCCATAAATTTTTCAAGCTGTTCATCATTTAAAATCTGTTTTTCTTTATAATTATTTTTTGGTACAGTTGTACCGTTTGTCGGATTGCTAACAAGCATCCTTTGCTTAACCGCCATATCCAACGCCTCGTGAAGTATCAAGTGCGTTTTCCTAATCATACTGTCGGCAAGCTCTTTGCTGCCATTCCTATCCTTATGTACCCTCCCATTTTTCTTAATGGTGTTATAGAATTTCTGAATTTCATTTGTGGTTAATGCGGATAACGGACGGTCACCGATAAACGGTTTGATTTGGCACTTGATAATCATTTTATAACCATAAATCGTATTTGGTCTAAGCGTAGGTATCATAAAATCGTTTATCCATTTATCAAGCCACTCGCTGAGTGTCATGTTACAATCTTCACTCAAATCAGCGTCCCGATATATTTCAATCTTGTCGTGCAGTTTCTGAGTTAACTCCGCTTGACTTTTTGCAAGAACATATTTGTATATTGGCTCGCCATTATTTTTATGTCCTACTACGATTCTGCCCTCCCAGCGTCCATCGTCACGCTTGCGAACCATTCCGTCACCCGACGGTCTGCGTTTTCCCATGACAGCACCTCCTTTTGTAACCACATATCATACCACAAGAGGCTTGAAAAGTCCAGCAAAATTTATTCGTCATCATCAATAAAATTTTCTTCTTCGCAATCAACACTGTTTTCAGATATTCTTTGTTCAGCAAATTCAAGATTATTTCTTGAAATCAAATCATCAAGATTTATTTTTCCTCTTGTTCTCCTAACATTTTTCACTGCCTCTTTCCTATATATTTCCATAACCTCCGGCGAAACATTTGCCAGCTGTGACAGTATCATTATTATCATTTCAACCTCAACAGCATAGCGAAATAATCCTTTTGATATTTTTGTAACTCCTGCCTCACTACCATTGATGATTTCACTTGCAAGTTCCTCAGCAATAATATTTTTCTGTCTGCCAAGTTCCAGATCCGAAACGTAATGTTGAATAGCCTCTGCTATAAATTCGGAGCGTGATTTTGAATTTTCTTCAGCATATTTTTCACATAGCTGATATGTTTCTTCATCTAAGCTAATGCTTGTCCTTTTTATCATTTTTACTTCATTTCCTTCAAAGTGTTACTTTTCTTAATGCCCAAAAATCCTTATTTACCGCCATTTAAGTATTACGATAGCTGCCAAAATGCACTTGCATCATACTTTCTGATTTTAAAGCCACCTAAATTTCCAACCACAAACCCTTTCAAACAGCGGTCGGCTTTGCCGTCCGCTGTATCTGCGACACCGTCGCTTTAACTTGCATTGAAATCATACCTTAATTATGCGGTTTCTTCCTTTGGTTTTAAGTTTAGCTTTTCAAGTCGTTCCTTTCGTTTTCTGTCTGTAATCATTTGGTCTATTTTATTGAGTTGCTGTTTGTAAAAATATTGTTTTGCTCGTTCGATTGGGAGTATAGTATAGAGCAGATTACCGTTAAGTTTCTTGTTATCTTTGGTGAAAATACTTGATGACTGTGTTGAAATTAGCTCCCGTTCTTCAAGCCGACGGACATATTTGCTGACTGTATTCCTTGACATTTTCAATGCCTCTCCTATCGTCTTATAACTCGGATAACACTGAAAAGTTTCTCTATTTTCTCGGTAGAGTAGATAGGCATAAACCGCTATCTCCCCATATGAAAGCCCAATAAAAAATATTTCATTAGGCAGGGGAAAATAATCTTTGATTGGGTCACGTTTTGAATATTTATTTTTCAAATGCTGCTCTCACTTTCTCGTTTTTTCATCAATCCAATGCTGTAATTTTTCTTTGGGAACGACTAACCGAGAGCCAATTCTGATTGCTGGGAAGTCTTTCTCATGCATTAATTCATAGCTGCTTGAAACCGAAACTCCCAACACTTTTGCAAGAATTTCTGCATTTAAGAAGAGCGGTAACTCCTCATAATTTGTATACATTCCTTCTTTCAAATTTTTAACCTCCG
>DNUB01000346.1:6000-6150 GCA_003508605.1 Oscillospiraceae bacterium
CTTTCAAATTTTTAACCTCCGTCAATAATGTTTGCTTTTTTTGATGTGTTTTATTTTAACAGACTACTTGCAAAAAATCAATAGATATGCTACAATTAAAATATACTCTCTACTTTTTAATTTGTGTTATCTATTTTTAAAGAAATTTTT
>DNUB01000025.1 GCA_003508605.1 Oscillospiraceae bacterium
GATTCCCGTGGTAGTGATTACGGCTTTTTTTCTTTTAAGATTAAGCAAAAACAGCAGACTTAACGGTGATGCCCTGATAGCGATTATTTCCTGCAGCGCACTTTCAATAGGTATGATAGTTGTATCTGTTTTTGAAGTAAATATTGACGTAAACAGCTATATGTTCGGCAGCATTCTTGCGCTCCAAGATGAAGATGTGGTTTTAAGCTTAATTTCTTCGTTCGTCGTAATAGCGTTGTATGTTCTTTTTTACAACAAAATTTTTGCCGTCACCTTTGATGAAAGCTTTTCCAAAGCTACAGGCATAAAAACAGGTCTTTATAATGGGCTTATTGCTCTGCTTACCGCCGTTGTTACCGTTGTGGGTATGCGGCTTATGGGTGCTTTGTTAATTTCGGGGCTTATTATATTCCCCTCCTTAAGCGCAATGCGTATATGTAAAAGCTATAAAGGCGTTACTCTTTTTTCTGTTCTTATTTCGGTATTATGCTTCATAACAGGCTTAACTGTTACATTTTATCTTCCCGTACCTACAGGGGCGTGTATTGTGGTTATCAATCTTTTGGTATTTATTTTTTGTGCGTTTATCGGAAAGCTTAAGGAAACAGTCAGCATCAATACAAAGGGTTCTTAATTACAAAAATGTAAGGAATTTGTAACTTTTTTGGAATTGACATTGTTAATTTTTGCGGTTATACTTATAAATAAAACACAGCGAGAATCAAGCTTAGTTTTTGGCAAATTCTGCCGAATCAAACAGAATCACAGGTATATGAATAATGTAATCTCATAATATCATTTAGTTTTACCTAAAGAGGAATTTTTATGAACATAATATCTATTAACACTATTCAAAATTCTTATTTGTCGACAGGAAGAAAAACCAATGCCGTCCATGACGCTATTGAAGCTGATTTTAGAGATGTATGCTCATCAACTATAATAAATTCCTTATCTGAAAATTCAATAAAGCCGATGCCGAAGTTAAATAAAAAGTTTATTTGCGGCAATCCTTCGGCAGAGGCTGTGGTTTCATCGGAGCATATTGCCGAACAAAGGAAAGTGTTTACGGATATGTATGTGACCTCTGCAGCTCATAAAAATTTTCTTGACAGTCGGTATAAGTCGCTGTCGAGCTCAGAGCTTCTTTCCCTGCGGATTGAAAATGCAAGAACAGCAAGCAAGAACGAGTGTGTGCTTATTCCGATAGAGGCGGGAGAGCTTCCACGGTTTATGGATACGGTGCAAAATTTTCTGAAAAACGGTACACCGCTTGAAGATATACTTAAACAAAAATACAACCTGCATATATCAAAATACGGAGAAGAAGGACATACCAATTCATTTGCCGATTGGTTTGCAATAAATACTTCCACGGGAGAAGTTATGAGTGCGGATCCAATCAGCAGAACCTACTGTGGAGATTCCCTTGACAGGGAGATATCGGATATTGAAGCAGTGATGGAATTGGCTGACGACTTAGCTGCTTTTCTGAGATATGCCGTTTTTTCTCAGGAGACCGATGATCCCAAAAGGGTTGGAGAGTTTATTTCCTTCATAAAAAATAAGCAGGCCTACGCCAATTACGATCGTTTTATAGCAAGCGACGGTGACGAAACAGCCTATAATACTATATCGGAAAATTTGATTGCCGCAGGGGTGCTGAAGAGCGATGATGAAGAGAAAGAGGAGAAAAAAGCAGAAGCAGTTGACGGTTTTATTGAATCTATCCGTATCCATCAAGATAAATTGAGAGAATATAAAATTGATGTGAACGGAAGTGAAAAGATTTTTACCGAATTTCATGAAATAACCGGCAAAAGCTAAGACAGTTTTAAAAAGAGAAAAATGCCATATATAAGCATTGAATGCGGAATGTTATCCGACGAGCAAAAGGAACAGCTAATTGAGCAGATTACGAAAGATGCTTCGAAAATCATGAATGTTCCTGCCGAATTTTTTTCCGTTATTATTAAAGAGTTATCCGACAAAAACTTCGGCATTGGCGGAAAAACAATAGATACGATTAAAGCCGAATATATAAAATCAAATAAAAAGGACTCAGAATATGAAAATTAAACTTGCCGGCTTGGTTGCCGATTCCATAGTTGACGGGCCGGGCTTTCGTTTTACGGTTTTCACTCAGGGGTGTCCCCATCACTGCGAGGGCTGCCACAATCCCGATACCCATGATTTTAACGGCGGAAGATATGCCGATTGTGATAGAATAATAGAAAAGATTAAGGAAAATAAGCTTACCGCAGGGGTTACCTTTTCGGGAGGAGAACCCTTTTGTCAGCCTGAGCCCTGTGCTTATATGGCAAAAAAACTTAAGGACCTGGGCTATCACCTAATGGCTTTTACAGGCTATACCTTTGAACAGCTTTTGGATATGTCCGAAAAGGATAAAAATGTAAATAACTTTTTAAATTTATTGGATGTAATAATTGACGGAAAATTTATATTGGCTCAGCGAAGCCTTGAACTAAGGTACAAGGGCAGCAAAAATCAGCGCACTATTGACGTCAAGGAAAGTATTAAACAAGGGAGAGCAGTTGAAATTGAAATATAAGAGATATATAAGGGCGGCTGCGGCATTTGTCATTGCAGCACTTGCCTTTACCTGCACTGCCTGCTCAGAGGATGACGGGACTAACTATATTTTTAAATACGACATCACACAAAACCCAAGAACTCTCGACCCGCAAACTGCCACGGACAGTGCGTCCTATGAGATCATTGCCAATATGTTTGAGGGTCTGTTAAGGATAGATAACGAAGGAAATATACAAAATGCCGTTGCCGAAAATTATTCGGTAAGCCCCGACGGATTAACCTATACATTTGAATTGAAGAAAAACATCTATTGGACGGACGGAGATAAATTTGAAGCGCAATGTACGGCAAAGGACTTTGTTTTTGCCTTTCAGCGTCTTTTTAAGCCCTCTACAAAATCAAAGACTGCCGGAAATTTTTTCTGCAACAAAAATTCAAAAGAAATAAATAAAGGCACTATAACCGAATTATCCGAATTAGGCGTAAAAGCCGAGGGAGACTTTAAACTGATAATTACCCTTGAAACGCCTACCCCTTCCTTCCCATCCATGCTTACCACTGCTCCTGCTATGCCCTGCAACGAGGAATACTATAACAGCACAGACGGAAGATACGGTCTGTATGCTGATGCCGTCGCTTCAAACGGGGCTTTTTATATGTTCAGATGGAATTATGACCAATGGAGCAAGGACAATAACCATATTATAATGAGGGCTAATAAGAAAAACAAGGAAAGTCAGGATATTTTCCCCTACGGACTTAATTTTTTTATTGACGAGGAGGACAGTTACCGAAATTTTCTTGATGAAAGCCGTCACGTATATATTGCTTCGGGCGAAAAAGCCATACAGCTTTTAGATCGGGGCTATGAATACAGCGAAAGCGAAAACAGGATTTGGGGCATAGTGTTTAATACAAAAAGAAAGGCTTTCAAAAGCGAGGAGCTTAGAAAAGCACTTGCATACAGTATAAACCGTGAAAAAACACAGCTGAGCAGCTCTGTGGGCTATAATAAAACAAGGGGGATCGTCCCTTCGATAATAAAAATCGGTCAAGAGAGCTACCGTGACTTAATAAAAAAAGACTGCTTTCTTCCCTATGACAAGAAATTGGCGGACAGCTCTCTTGAAAACGCTTTTAACTCGGTTGATAAATCCTCATGGTCGGGGCTTACCCTTTATGTTCCCGACGACGACGTGATCTACGAATACATTTCCGACATTGCACAGCAATGGCAGTCCGAGCTTAATTTTTACTGCAATATAAAAAAATTGGATCAAAGCAGCTATGAAGAAGTTTTAACAAGCGGAAACTATGACTTTATCGCTGCCGATATTCCCGGAACGTCAAACAGCCCTTATGCCTATCTTTCTTCCTTCCTTTCGGGCAGCAGCAATAATTACGCCGGCTATGATAATCCCGAATTTGAGGATATTCTGTCTAAGGCGGAAAGTGCCGCAACGGAAAAGGAAAGTGCTGATTTATACTATAAGGGCGAAAAAATGATTGTTGAAAGCGGTGCTTTTATTCCCCTCGTAACTCAAAGCGAATACGCCTTTTTTGGAGAAGGCTGTCAAGGCATTGTATACAATCCTTTTACAAAGACGGTTATTTTTAAAGAAGCAAAACAGTTTTAAAAGGTAATACTCCATTAGACGGATTCCCTTTAGGTGGGGTATACAATCACTGAAAGCCTGATGGGCAGTGCCCCGAATTTTTCA
>DNUB01000111.1 GCA_003508605.1 Oscillospiraceae bacterium
GGCGTTGCCCCTCATTGAATATCATTCAAAGCATTGGAGGAAATATGGTTAAAGGAATTATTTTGTATCAGTCAAAATACGGAGCGTCAAAAAAGTATGCTCATTGGCTTAAGGAAGAGACAGGCTTTGAATGTATTGAAACAAAATCTGCAGATATCAAGAGATTAGCCGACTATGATAGGATTATATTGGGCGGAGGACTTTACGCTTCGGGAATTGCCGGACTTTCTTTCTTAAAAAAGAATTACTCTGCACTTAAGGATAAGCGGATTGCAGTATTTTGCGTGGGGGCTTCTCCTTATGATGAAGCAGCCTTTAAGCAAATACTTGAGCATAATTTTACGGGGGTTATGAAAGGAATACCGTGTTTTTACTGCAGAGGAGCATGGGACGAGGAGAGCATGTCCATTAAGGATAGAACTCTATGCAAAATGCTTCAAAAGGCGGTTTCAAAAAAAGACCCCTCCGATTATGAACCGTGGGAAAAGGCTCTTATGTGTGCAGTGGGACAGAAATGCGACTGGACGGATAGGGAATACTTAAAGCCCATAATTAGATTTATTTGCGGTTAATCATATAAGGCTTGAAAAAGGTTTTTATATTTTGAGGTTCACTAAAGCATATCAGGGCGTATCCGAAAAGTCTCGATTTTGCGCAGCTTCTGCTTACGGCGGGTGCTTTCCCGGCAAAGAATGCCGGCAGCTATCCAAAGGGAATAACCGTAAAATCCCACTATATTTCCGCATTTTCCTTGGAATTACCACGCATTTGGCAAAACTTTGCAAAATTGCGGCTTTTCAAATAACGTTATAGAGTCAAATCAAATTTATTTCAAAATACTTAATACAAGAAAGGAGAGCGTTATGTCATTTCCAATAAACGCCGCTTTGCTTGACGCATTGGTGCTGGCGGTGGTGGCGAAAGAGGATACCTACGGCTACAAAATAACGCAGGATATAAGAAGTGCCGTTGATGTGTCCGAATCCACCCTGTACCCTGTGTTAAGGCGGCTGCAAAAGGAAGATATCCTTGAAACCTATGATAAGGAATTTCAGGGCAGGAACAGGCGGTATTACCGGGTGACCGACAAGGGAAAAGCGGCTTATGAGGTTTACAGAGAGGATTGGAAGCTGCACAGAAAAAAGATTGAGAATATACTGTTTTCTCAAGGAGAGGAGAGCATAAATGAACAAAACTGAATTTTTATCCCGCCTGAGAATAGCACTTGCGCCGCTTCCGGAGGAAGAACGCAATGCGGCAATGGTTTATTACGAGGAATTTTTCAGCGAGGCGGGAGAGGAAAACGAACAGTCGGTAATATCGGAGTTCGGCACTCCCGAGGAGCTGGCAAGATCCATTGTTGAGGAAAACAACAGAGAAAACCCCGCTAACAATCAAGCAAGCGTCAACCCCGAATTTAACCGAAATCGGGAAAATGCATTTTATAATCAAAACGGCGCAAACCCCGCTTATAACAACGGAGGCACAGGGTATTACAGCGGCAGTTCGACAGGAGCCAATCCTCCTCCCATTCGGCAAAACGGCAAATGGTCAAACGGACAGATTGCTCTGTTTATAGTTCTGCTGGTTTTATCCTCACCTATCTGGATGGGTTTTTTAGCGGGTATTGTGGGACTAATAGTGGGTATTTTGGGAGCATTGATTTGTATAATTGCCGCCGTGGGCTGCTGTGCCGTCGCTTTTCTGATTTCGGGCGTCGTGGCTCTTTTTCAGGAACCTCCGGCCGGAATTATGCTTTTGGGAATGGGCTTTGTTTTTGCCGGTTTGATCCCCTTGGCAATTTATCCGTTGTGCAAGCTGGCAGTTAAAGGCGTAATCGCTTTTGGAAAATGGATTGGTGAGCTTTGCGGAAAGATAGGCGGCAGAAAGGAGAATACACAATGAAAAAAAGCTCTGTAAAATATATTGTGGGCGGTTCGTTATCAGCCTTCGGAGTTTTGCTGATAATCATAGCATGTTTTATGGGAGGCTGGAAAACTTTAGTGAATTTTGGCGAAATTACCATTGATTTGGACGGCTTTCACTACTTCGACGGAAAAAACAACGAATATATATTGACAGGAGAAAACAGTAATATGGAAAAAGGTGATATTAAGAATTTGGATATTGACGTAGACTATGGCAAACTCATTATTAAAACCGATGATGTTGACGAAATTAAAATTGACACCAAAAACATTATAACCAACAGATTTAGGTGGGAGCAGTCGGGAGACACTCTTAAAATCAAATACGGCGGAGGTTTCAGCTTCTTCACTTGGAAATCCAATTCGGAAATTACCATAACGTTTCCCAAGGATATGACTTTTGATAAGGCAAATATCAAAAACGGGGCAGGGGAAACAAATGTAAATAATATTACCGCCGATGATATCCGAATGAAAAACGGTGCAGGGGAGCTTAAATTCAAGGACATTTCCGCCAAGGACATTTTGTATCTGGAAAACGGCGCAGGAGAAGCCAAAATGGAGAATATAGACTGCGGAAAGCTGGATTTAAACGGCGGAGTCGGGGAAATAACCGCAAAAAATGCAGTTTGCTCCCAGTTAAAGCTCGAAAACGGCATAGGGGCATTCACATATGAGGGAGAAATCAACGGAAATGCGGATATTGACAACGGTATCGGCGAAGTAAGAATGACGGTTTACGGAGTTTCCTCCGACTACGGCTTTGATGTGGACAGCGGCATAGGTCAGGTTCGAGTAAACGGAAACGCACCCATTTCATATACCGAAAGCAAGTATAAGTTTAAGATAGATACGGGAGTGGGCGAGGTCAGAATTGACTTTAAAGAGAAAAATTAACAAAATACTGCAGTGAAAGCGGAATAGAGTCTTTTAATTTAATCCTTTTTTATCTGCGGGTATTGCGTCGGTTTAAAAGGTATTGGCTCACGATAGCCTTGCTTCGCAGTAAATAACAGCACACTGAATCAAAATATAGTATATTGAATCCACAGGGTTACAAAATATATTATTACTTGATTTTATGTGCTGTTTTTATT
>DNUB01000080.1 GCA_003508605.1 Oscillospiraceae bacterium
AGGCAGCGGTGCGGGCGCAGCTCGAAAAAATTACCAAAAGCCAAACGCAGTTAAAAAAGCCAACGCAGTAACCCCCGCAGAAGCGCACCCCGCCGCAAGACGGAAAAGGCGTCGGCACGCCCGCAGGACGTAAAAATTACCAAAAGCCAAACGCAGTTTAAAAAGCCAACGCAGTGAAAACCCAACGCAGTGAAAACCCCGAATTGACATTCCCCCACAAAAGTGTTAAAATAAAAATCAGAAAATCAGAAAATCAGAAAAGCAGAAAAGTCAGCGAAGGAATTATGCAAAAACCCTATTTAACGAAAGGAATGGATCAAATGAAAAAGCTTATTGCACTGACACTTGCGGCGGCCGTGCTTTTGCTGGGCGGCTGCGATAACACAGCCAACGCTCCCTCCGATACCACCAAGGAACAGACAGGCGGCGGCACTGTTTCCGACAGCGGCAGCGTTACCGGCGGCGCAGAAGGCAGCGGAACGGCAGCCGAAAGCGGCGGCGGAAGCAAGGATCTGCCCGACAGCAGTCTTACCGAGGAACAGCAGAGGGAATATATGATAGAACACAGCTTTATTACCGAGGGAGATACCTCCCGTATGGCAAGAGTGCTGAAAAAAGCCAAGGCGGGCGAGGAGATCACGGTGGGCTTTATCGGCGGCTCTATCACCGAGGGACTTACGGCAGGGGCGGACGCCTGCTGGGCAAAGCTTACCTATAATGCGCTCTGCGAAATGTTCCCCGATACCAAAATCAACTATGTTAATGCGGGACTCAGCGGCACGCCCTCCGTTTTGGGCGTGGTAAGAGCGGAAAGAGACCTGTTCGCCGATAAAAGCCCGGATATCGTCTTTATCGAATTTGCGGTTAACGACGGACAGGAGCAGATGTACAAGGAATGCTACGAAAGCCTTGTAAAAAAATCCCTTGATAAGGACAATGCGCCTGCGGTCGTCCTGCTGTTTACCGTTTTAAAGAACAGATTTTCCTGTCAGGAGCATATGTCCGCCGTCGGCGAGCACTACAAGCTCCCCATGATAAGCGTGGGAAATGCCATAAATCCTATGTTTGACGCAGGTCTTATGACTTGGGAAAAATATTCCGACGACGAGTCCCACCCCAATGTATGGGGTCACGAGCTTGTTAAGGATTTTATTATGAATTACATTAACAAGGTAAACGAAAAGGCGCAGTCCCAGGACGCACCGGAGCCCGCTCCACTTCCCGACAAGGCTCTTTACAGCACGGAATATTCGGGAATCAGGCTTCTGGAAAGAGATCAGATGAAGGTTACAAAGACCGAGGGCTTTGACGAAAGCGATAATGTAATAGCCACCTTTAAAAACGGCTGGAACTACAGGGATAACACGGGAGCGTCTGTGACCTTTACCGAAACCTTTAAAACGCTGTTTTTGGTATTCAAATGCAATAAAAGCCCAAATCAGGCCGACGCAGAGGTCTATGTTGACGGCGAGCTTGTAAAGACTCTGCCCTCCAATAAGCCCGGCGGCTGGGGAAATCCCGAGGCGGATCTTGCCTGGAGCGGAGAAGAGGGCGAGCACACCGTTGAGATCAGAATTGCGGAAAGCGAAAAGGCTATGTTGTACGGTCTTTGCGGAATCGGCATTCAGTAAGGCGTTTGTAGTAAAATAAGCTTTTGTATCGGTTTTTGACCGTAAGGCTTTTACAGTTAAGGCAGCACCGTTTTTATGGCGTTGCCTTATATGTTTTAACAGACCTGTTTAAAGGAGAAACGAGATGTCGGAGCAGCGCAAGATAATTGCGGAAAATACTGCGGATGAAAAAAACAATGAAACAAAAACTAAAGTAAACACGGTGCAGGGCGGCACTTTTTCAAGGGAAAACAATGAAGCCGATCAAAATATAAGCCGCTCCGAGGGGGATAACGCCGAATTTTACGTTTCCGCCGAAAACACCGAGGAGAATACGGGCGGCTCAGAATGCCCCCCTTTGGAAGAAGGGGCGGCAGAAAACATAGGCGGCGAAGGGGCGGACGCCTCCGGGAAAGAGGAGGAAAAGGAGTCAAAGCCGCTTAAGCTTAACCTGTCCCGCCATATTATTGCGGGGGTTCTTTTGATTATCGGAGCGGCGGTTTTGTTTGCGGGCAGGGTAAGCCGTGAATTTGCGGATTGGTTCTGCTTTAACATTTATCCTGTTTTTTCGGGTATCGGCTCCCGAATATGGGGTATTTTCCCCTTTTCCGCTGCAGAGATTCTTGTTGCCCTTGTGATTCTCGGGAGCTTGACCGGGCTTGTTTTTCTTATCCGTCATATAATAAGGCATAAGGGCAGTCGGGCAAGGGCGTTCCTTAACGGCTTCTCCATAGCGGAGATAACGGCGGCGGCGCTGTTCCTTATCGTTACCTTTAACTGCCTTGTGGGATATAACCGAACTCCCTTTTCCCGGTACAGCGGACTTGTTTTAAGGGAATATACCGCAGATGAGCTTAAGGAGCTTACCCTTCATCTTATCGGGGAAGCCAACCAAATAGCCGAAAGGGTGGATTTAGACGGCGAGGGCAGACCGATAAAGCCCTGCGATTTTAACAAATATGCGGTTGAGGCAATGGAGGCTTTAGGTGAAAGATACGAGGTGCTGAAAACCTACTATCCTCAGCCTAAGGGAGCGGCGGCCTCGGAAATAATGTCAAGCTTTAATCTGGCGGGGATTTACTTTCCCGTTACAGTGGAGGCTAATTTCAATAAGGCTATGCCCGTTTCCTCCCAAGGCTTTACCGCCTGTCACGAGCTTAGCCATTTAAGCGGGTTTATACGTGAGGACGAGGCTAATTTTATTGCCTTTATAGCCTGCCGTGACAGCGAAAGCACATATTTCAGATACAGCGGCTATTTAGGAGCGGTTTCCTATTGCCTTAACGCACTGTACGGCTCGGTTTCAAGAGAGGAATATTCGGAGATATGCGGCAGGCTTTCCCCCGTTATACTTGACGAATATGCTTTCAGAAACGAATATTGGGCAGCATATCGGAAAAAGGTCACATATAAGGTCTCAAGCGCAGTAAACGATACTTATTTAAAAGCAAACAATCAAACCGACGGCACAAAAAGCTACGGCAGAATGGTAGACCTGCTTTTGGCGGAATATTTCGGGGAACAATAAAAAAGCTTCCGCCCCCACAAGACAAAAAATAAATTTCAAAAGCCGCACCAAACCCCATCGGCACAACAGTTTTAATGACAGCACCAACGGACAACGAAAAGCAAAGCACCGCAATAAATAAGGAAAAAAGCATTGCAGAGCAAAACCCCGCACGGCGAAACCGCCATTCGGCGACCGTCGAATGAGAAGGCGAAGCCTTCAGAATTTTGGAACAAAATTCAT